>NZ_JBHYKH010000461.1:0-3051 GCF_042741275.1 Streptomyces sp. NPDC058964 | reverse complement strand
GCGTCCCGCCCCACTCGCTGAGCATCCGGTGCCCCACGCCATACCAACGGCCGGTCTCCTCGGCCAGCGCCCGGATGCTCGCACCGGAGTCGTACTTCTTCTTCAGGTCTGCCGCGAGCTTGTCGCGCGCGGCGCCGGTCACCCGGCTGCCCTTCTTCAGAGTCTCGGCCACCCGTGCCTCCTCATGGGAAGTGCGCTCTGGTCCCCTCATGATCACCCCTCCGGGGCTTCATGGCCACCCATTCGGCAAGGTCTGTGGGACAAGGTTGTGACGACAGGAGCACATCCCCACAAGCGGAATCCATTCTTCCAATGTGTGGCACTCATACCGCCGAACGGGTTCTTTCGCGAAGTGCCAGGTCAGGGACGCGGCACGGCCGACCCCTTGTCGACAAAGGGATCGGCCGCGAAATCGATGTAGGACACACCCCGATACGAGGAGATCTCACACAGATGATGGATCACCGATGGGCCGAATGATCCATAGCCAGTGGATCACTCATTCGATCAAGCGAGGGCGACGAGATCCGCGTAGTCCGAACCCCACAGGTCCTCGACACCGTCCGGCAGCAGGATGATCCGCTCCGGCTGGAGCGCCTCGACCGCACCCTCGTCGTGCGTGACGAGGACGACCGCGCCCTTGTAGGTGCGCAGCGCGCCGAGGATCTCCTCGCGGCTGGCCGGGTCGAGGTTGTTGGTCGGCTCGTCGAGGAGCAGGACGTTCGCCGACGACACCACGAGCGTGGCCAGGGCGAGACGGGTCTTCTCACCGCCGGAGAGGACACCGGCCGGCTTGTCGACGTCGTCGCCGGAGAAGAGGAACGAGCCCAGCACCTTGCGGACCTCCACGAGGTCCATGTCGGGGGCGGCCGAGCGCATGTTCTCCAGGACCGTGCGGTCGGCGTCCAGCGTCTCGTGCTCCTGGGCGTAGTAGCCGAGCTTGAGGCCGTGGCCGGGGACGACCTCGCCGGTGTCGGGCTGCTCCACACCGCCGAGCAGACGCAGCAGGGTGGTCTTGCCGGCACCGTTGAGGCCGAGGATGACGACCCGGGACCCCTTGTCGATGGCCAGGTCGACGTCGGTGAAGATCTCCAGCGAGCCGTACGACTTCGACAGTCCCTCCGCCATCAGCGGGGTCTTGCCGCAGGGCGAGGGCTCGGGGAAGCGGAGCTTGGCGACCTTGTCGGACTGGCGGACCGCCTCCAGGCCGGAGAGCAGCTTGTCGGCGCGGCGCGCCATGTTCTGCGCGGCCACCGTCTTGGTGGCCTTGGCGCGCATCTTGTCGGCCTGCGCGTTGAGGGCGGCGGCCTTCTTCTCGGCGTTGGCGCGCTCCCTCTTGCGGCGCTTCTCGTCGGCCTCGCGCTGCTGCTGGTAGAGCTTCCAGCCCATGTTGTAGACGTCGATCTGGGACCGGTTGGCGTCCAGGTAGAACACCTTGTTCACGACGGTCTCGACCAGGTCGACGTCGTGGGAGATGACGATGAAGCCGCCGCGGTAGGTCTTCAGGTAGTCGCGCAGCCAGACGATCGAGTCCGCGTCCAGGTGGTTCGTCGGCTCGTCGAGCAGCAGCGTGTCCGCGTCGGAGAACAGGATCCGGGCCAGCTCGATACGGCGGCGCTGACCGCCGGAGAGCGTGTGCAGGGGCTGGCCGAGCACCCGGTCGGGCAGGTTGAGCGCGGCCGCGATGGTGGCGGCCTCGGCCTCGGCGGCGTACCCGCCCTTGGTGAGGAACTCGGTCTCCTGGCGCTCGTACTGCTTGAGGGCCTTCTCCCGGGTCGCGCCCTGGCCGTTCGCGATGCGCTGCTCGTTCTCGCGCATCTTGCGGATCAGCACGTCCAGGCCGCGCGCGGAGAGGACACGGTCACGGGCGAGGACGTCGAGGTCGCCGGTGCGCGGGTCCTGCGGCAGGTAGCCGACCTCGCCGGAGCGGGCCACGGTGCCCGCGGCGGGGATGCCCTCACCGGCCAGCACCTTGGTGAGGGTGGTCTTGCCGGCGCCGTTGCGGCCGACGAGACCGATGCGGTCGCCCTTGGCGATCCGGAAGGTGGCGTTCTCGATGAGGATGCGGGCACCGGCGCGCAGCTCGATACCGGAGGCGGAGATCACGGACAGACTCCAGGGCGTACTGGGATTGGCGGGTGGGCGGCTGAGGACGTTCCCGCCGTCTAATGCGCGAGGAGAATGGCCATGGGCCAAGTCTAACGGGGCGATGCAAGCGCTTTTTCTGCGTGCGCTTGTTCGAGCCGCCCGGGCCCCGTTCGCACGGCGCCGGGCGGGAGGTGAGGATGGCCGAGGGACCAGGGGGCGACGCGAGCAGAGGCGGTACGCCATGCAGTTCGACGACGACGCGGACCTGGACACCTCCGAGGTACAGGATGTGCGCGGCAGCCGGATCCCGGGCGGGCGGGCGACCGTGGGCGGCGGCATCGCGGGACTGATCGCACTGCTCCTCGGGCTCTTCTTCGGCGTCGGACCCGACCAGCTCGGCCTGTCCTCCGGCGATGCGCCCGCACCCGCCTCCTCCTCGCTGGCACAGGTGCAGCAGACCTGCCGCACCGGACGGGACGCGAACACCAGGGACGACTGCCGCGTCGTGGCGGTGGTCAACAGCGTGCAGGACTTCTGGGCGCAGGAGTTCCGGCGGCGCGGAGGGACGTACACGGCGTCCCCGACGGTCGTCTTCAGCGAGCGGGTCGGCACCGCGTGCGGGACGGCGACCGCGGCGGTGGGTCCGTTCTACTGTCCCGGGGACCGGAAGGTCTATCTGGATCTCGGGTTCTTCGACGAGCTGCGGGACAGGTTCGGCGCGGGCGGCGGGGCGTTCGCGCAGGCCTACGTGGTGGCACACGAGTACGGGCACCGCGTGCAGGACCTGATGGGCACCCTGGGCCGGTCCCGGGACGGGCTGACGGGCGCGAACAGCAACTCGGTGCGCACGGAGCTGCAGGCCGACTGCTACGCCGGTGTGTGGGCGCGCCACGCCACCACGACGAGGGACGCGTCGACCGGCCGGCCGCTGATCACCAGCCACACGACCGCCGACGTCCAGGA
>NZ_JBHYKH010000460.1:0-7289 GCF_042741275.1 Streptomyces sp. NPDC058964 | reverse complement strand
CCACCGAGATCAACACTACCAATATCGTGTCGGGAGCAGGGCCGGAGAGGGGTCCGTGAATAGGGCCGGGGGCGGCCGGGAGGGTACTCGGCACCCGGTGCAGCGGTGTCAGCGGATCCACCGACCGCAGCGGCACGGCGCCGGTGGCGTCCCCGCGCACGACGTCGGCCTCCGTCAGCCATTCCACCGGCCCGCCGTCGACGGCGGTCACCACCGTCTCCCCGGTGGCCGCCCCGGGCCCGGTGCCGGCCGCGAGATGGGTGGCCACCAGCGGCCCCGGCAGCAGCGCCCGTCCGGCCTCCTCGAAGGCCAGCACGGCCTCGGGCAGGCCGACTCCGACCCCGCCGTCCGCCTCCGGCAGCCGCAGCGCGAAGAGGCCTGCCTGGCCCAGCTCCCGCCACAGGGTCCGGTCCAGGCCGGGTGCGCCGACCGCCGCCCGCAGCGCGTCCGCGCCGAAGCGGCGGGCCAGCAGCTGCCGTACGCCGTCTCGCAGGGCCCGCTGGTCCTCGGTGAGTTGGAAGCGCATACGGCAGGTCACCGTCCCTTCGGCAGTCCGAGGATCCGCTCGGCCACGATGTTCCGCTGGATCTGCGAGGTACCGGCGGCGATGGTGTACGAGAGGGAGGAGAGCCGGTCGAGGACCCAGGGCCGGCCGAGGTCGAGGCAGTCCGCGCCGAGCACGGCCGCCGCCGTGTCGTACAGCTCCTGGCGGGCGTGCGAGTACCTCAGCTTGAAGACCGAACCCCCGGCGCCGGGCACGCCGCCGCTCGCCTCCGCCTCACTCACGTTCCACTGCGTCAGCCGCCACAACGCGCGGAACTCCGCGTTCAGCCGGCCCAGCCGCCGCCGGAGCGCGGGGTCGTCCCAGCGGCCGTTCCGGCGGGCCTCGCGGGCCAGTTCGCCGAGGACGCGGCGGCAGGCGACCACCTCGCCGACGAACGCCGTACCGCGCTCGAAGGACAGCGTCACCATGGTCACGCGCCAGCCGTCGTTCTCCGCGCCCACGCGGTTGGCCACCGGCACGCGCACCTCGTCCAGGAAGACCTCGGCGAACTCCGCCGAGCCCGCGAGGGTCCGCAGCGGCCGTACGGTGATGCCCGGCGCGTCCATGGGCATGGCGAGCCAGGTGATGCCGCGGTGCCTGGGCGCCGAGGGGTCGGTGCGCACCAGCAGCTCGCACCAGTCCGCGACTTCGGCGTGCGAGGTCCAGATCTTGGACCCGCTCACCACGTAGTCGTCGCCGTCCCGCCACGCGCGCGTGCGCAGCGACGCCAGGTCGGACCCGGCGTCCGGTTCGCTGAAGCCCTGGCACCAGACCTCGTCGCCGCGCAGCACGGGCGGCAGCCAGCGCGCCCGCTGCTCCGGCGTCCCCTCGGCGGCGACGGTCGGCCCGGCATGCAGCAGTCCGACGAAGTTGGCCCCGACGTACGGCGCGCCCGCCCGCTCCGTCTCCTCCAGGAAGATCAGCCGTACGGTCGGGGAGGCGTCCCAGTGGACGTCGGCGTACCCGGCGTCGTACAGCATCCGCTGCCAGCCGAGATCGTAGGCGCGGCGGCCCGGCCAGTCGTCGGGGGAGGGCTTGGGCGGCAGGGTGGGCAGCGCCTTCGCGAGCCACTCCCGCAGCCGCGCCCGGAAGTCCTCCTCCTCGGGCGTGTACGACAGGTCCATCCGGAATCCCATCTGATGCACCGTCAGATACAGTTCGCGCCCAGCAGGCTAGACCCGCACCCCTGGACCGACAAGGCGCCGGGTCCTACGCTCTGGCCAGATCTGACAGACCGTCAGCCAAGGGGGTCCCCGCCGTGACCGAGACCGCACACGCCCTGAGCTCCTCCCCCACCCTCTGGGACCTGGTCGCCCGCCGCGCCGCGCTCACCCCCGACCGCCCGGTGTTCCTCCAGGGCGACCGGGTGCTGACCTTCGGGGAACTGCGCGACCGCGCCGAGCGGGTGGCCGCGGGCCTGTACGCCATGGGTGTGCGCCCCGGCACGGTCGTCGCCTGGCAGCTGCCCACCCGGATCGAGACGGCGCTGCTGTCCTTCGCGCTGGCCCGCCTGGGCGCCGTGCAGTCGCCCGTGATCCCCTTCTACCGGGACCGGGAGGTCGGCTTCGCCCTGCGGGAGTCGAAGGCCGACTTCTTCGCCGTACCGGGCACCTGGCGCGGCTACGACCACACGGAGATGGCGCGGCGGCTGGGCGCGAAGAAGGTCTTCGAGGCGTACGGCGACCTGCCCGACGGCGATCCGGGGGTGCTCCCCGCGCCGCCCTCCGAGGGCACCTCCGTCCGCTGGATCTACTGGACCTCCGGCACCACCTCCGACCCCAAGGGCGTGCTGCACACCGACCGTTCACTGATCGCCGGCGGCTCCTGCCTGGCCCACGCGCTGCGTCTGTCGGCGCAGGACGTGGGCTCGATGGCCTTCCCGTACGCGCACATCGCCGGGCCCGACTACACGGTGATGCTTCTGCTCTACGGCTTCCCGGCGGTGCTGTTCGAGCAGTTCGCGCTGCCCGAGGCGCTGGAGGAGTACCGCAAGCACGGGGTGACGGTGGCGGGCGGGTCGACGGCGTTCTACTCGATGTTCCTGGCCGAGCAGCGCAAGCAGCCCGGCGAGAAGGTGATACCGACGCTGCGGCTGCTCGCCGGTGGCGGGGCGCCCAAGCCGCCGGAGGTCTATCACTGCGTGGTCCGCGAGATGGGCGTACAGCTCACGCACGGATACGGGATGACCGAGGTACCGATGATCACCATGGGGTGCCCGGACGACAGTGCGGAGAACCTCGCGACCACCGAGGGGCGGCCCCCGGAGGGCATGGAGATACGGATCGTCGACGGCGAGGTGCGGCTGCGCGGTGAGGCCGTGTGCCAGGGGTATCTGGATCCGGCGCAGACGGCGGAGGCCTTCGACGCGGACGGCTTTCTGCGCACCGGTGACCTCGGACAGGTGACCGAAAGCGGTCATCTGGTGCTGACGGGCCGGACCAAGGACGTGATCATCCGCAAGGGCGAGAACATCTCCGCGAAGGAGATCGAGGACCTGCTGCACCGGTTCCCGGGCGTCGGGGACGTGGCGGTGATCGGACTGCCGGACACGGAGCGCGGGGAGCGGGTGTGCGCAGTGGTCGAGCCGGCGGCACGGTCGCGGGAGGCCGGGGAGTTGACCCTGGAGGCGGTGACCTCGTATCTGCGCGCGGAAGGGCTGTCGGTGCACAAACTGCCGGAACAGCTGGAGGTGGTGGACGCCCTTCCGCGCAACGAGACGCTGCGGAAGGTACTCAAGTACAAGCTGCGGGAGCGCTATTCGGGAACGGCGAAGTAGCCGGCGCCGGCGGGCACGGTCGGGCACCGGCCGCGACCCGTCGCCGGGCAGGCCGCCTCGGCGCCACTCCGGCACCATGAACAGCGGCGACCACCGGCCCATCGCGGCGCCCCCGCCGGAGCGCCGTTCGAACCCGGGGCGAAACAGCCACGGGCACGTCGGCCACGACCGCGCCGGCCCCCGCAGGCCCCCAGTCCCCTCGGCCCTACTCCGGCACCGTGAAGTAGCGGGCGACCGCGGGCACGATCTCCGCCTCTCCCACCCTGCCGTCGCCATCGGTGTCGAGTGCGCCGGCGGCCGTGCGCGCGATGTCCTCGTGCACCCCGAGGACCCTGAGCACGCGCGCGGTGTCCTCGACGGTGGCCGTGCCGTCCGGGGCGGCCGCGAGGTCCAGGGCCGCGTGCAGGAAGGGGCGGGCGATCTCGGCGAACCGTTCGGGGTTGTCGTGCAGACGCTTGACCGCGCCGTTCACGAACTCCTCGCGGGTGATGCGCTGGTCGCCGTCCCGGTCCGCGATCCCCGCCATGCCCTGCCAGAACGCCTCGGCGCCCGCGTACAGGGCCTGGCCCTTGGTGGACCGGGCGGCCGTGCCGAACTCAGCGAGCAGCGCCTTGGCGGCCGCGTTGAAGTCCTCCCGGTCGATCCAGCCGTTGCCGTCCTGGTCGAAGGTGGCGAACCGTGCGGCGATCCTGCGCTCGTACTCGGTGCTGACCATGTCTTCGGGCCGCCTTACATCATGTGGGGGTGCATCCGCCACGGAGCGTACGACGCCGGGCCCGCTCCGGGAGCGCGAAAACGACGCTTGTGCCAAGACCGGGGGAATTTCGGGACAACAGTGTGGCAGTCGCGTCGGTCCGTGGCCCGGAAGGCCCCGTTCGGACGCCCGCCCCCGGTCGGGGCACTCGTCGAACGCGGCCGGAAGGCCGTGGGACGGATCGAGCGGATACGCAAGCACGCCGACCGCGCCGACGGGACGCGTCGCGACGACCCGGGCGCCGGTCACGGAGTTCGCGGGCGTGGGCAAGCGCATGCTGCCGGACTGAACCGGCTGCCCGCGGCGGACCGGATCAGGCCGACAGGGGTTCCGTTCCCTCGGACACCGCCGTGTCGATGTCGGGGTACACGTCGAACAGCCGGCGGACGCCCAGCGCAGCGAACACACGGTTGACGTGGGAGGCGTCGGCGGCGCCCATGGACGGCAGGATCAGGCGGAGTCTGCCCCGGCAGGAGCGGATCAGCCGACGGGCCGCGATCAGCACGCCGACTCCGCTGGAGTCGCAGAAGAAGACCTCCGAGAGGTCCAGGACCAGGCCGTGATGACCCTCGGCCACCACGTCGTGCACCCGCTGGCGCAACACCGGCGACGTCACGAGGTCCAGTTCGCCCGACACGTGGAGCACGGCCCATTCGCCCCGTTCGACGCCGGTCACCTTGAATGCCACGGCCCAGCCCTCCGCTCGCCGGATCTCCCGCAGCCGCCCGGAAGCGGAAGCAGTTCCTACGTTTCTCTCCGCGCGGCTGCCCAGCGGCCGTTCCCTGAAACCCCGGACGACAAACAGAAGACGATCGACAAAGGGCTTGTTTCGGTCACCTCCGATCCTGTTCGATCGGAAGAAGACGGGAAACAGATGGGAAGTGAGAGACGAGCAGATCCCGGTCCACTACCACCCCCGGCCCGTCAGGGGGCGCCCAATGGCACAAAGGGGCGTGCGCCGTCGGAGGTGCCGACTACATTCGAGGTGACGGTGGATACACGCTGGACACGGACACGGGGAGGGGGCCGGATGAAGAAGGACGCACCGCCCCGCTGGGACCGCAGGATGCAACAGCGGCTCGCACGCGGCGAGGCGGCCGCCCTCGGCGAGCTCTACGACCGGTTCGCCTCGCTCGTGCACGGCCTCGCCCACCGCGTACTGGGAGACGAACGGGCCGCCGACGGCATCACCCGCGAGGTCTTCACCCACGTCTGGGAGCACCCGGACGCCTACGATCCCAAACAGGGCCCCCTGCGCTCCTGGGTCGCCGGGCTGACCCACCGGCTCGCCGTGCAGCGGCTGCGCGCCACCGAGACCGCCGCGCTCACCCGGGGTGACGGGGCCTCCACGGAGGAACTGGAACGCAAGGTGCACCGCGCCTCCGTCGCGGCCCGTGCCGACTACATCGTCCACTCGATGCCCACCCCGTTGCGCGCCGCCCTGGAACTGGCCTACTTCCAGCGCCGCGACTACCGCCAGACCGCGGCCGACCTCGGCGTCACCGAGGACGAGGCCCGCCGCCGGCTGCGCCTGGGCCTGCAGTTGCTCTCCACCGCCCACGACGCCGGCAAGCCGCCGGGATACGGGGGTGCGGCGTGAGCGGCGCGGGACGCTTCGAGGCGCACGACGAACACGAGGAATACGACGCCCCATTTAGGAGCAATTCGGACGAAACGAGCGAGCGGTCGGCGGGGTACGACGCCCCGGGCCCCGGAAACGGTGGCCAACGGCCGTCCGAACCGGGCCGGACCGGCGGACCCGGCGGACCCGGGCGCGGGGACGGCCGCGGCGACGGCCCGGACCGGCCGCCCCGGATACCGATGCCCCGCACCTCCGTCGAGGACACCGGGCTGCCGCTGCCCGCCCCGGCGCTCGCCCTGCCGCACGACGTCCTGAAGTCGCTGCTCGGCGCCTGGGCGCTGGCCGCCTGCTCGCCCGCGGAGACGGCCGCCGTCGAGGAGCACCTCGGCGAATGCGGCAGTTGCGCGGAGGAGGCACTGCGGCTGCGCGAGGCGGTCGGCCTGCTGCACCAGCCCGAGAGCCTCGACCTGGACCCGATGCTGCGCACCCGGGTCCTGGAGAGCTGCCTCGACCGGCGTCCGGCGGACATTCCGGTGCCCGAGTGGGCGGCTCCGTACGACGCCGAGACCGCGCGACTCGACGCGCTGCTCCAGGACATAGGCGACGCGGAGTGGCACGCGCCGGTACGGCTGCGGTGGTTCGAGGGCGACGCGACGGCGAGCCGCCGTACGACCGTCGCCGGGGTCATCGCCCACCTGGTGTCGGTCGACGGGCTGGTCGCGGTCGCGCTGGGCCTCGACGACCCCCTGGGCGAGAACGGGGAAGGGGCCGCGCTGAGCCCGGCCGAGCGCACCGAGGCGTTCTGGCGGGCCTCGCACTTCCCGCCGACCCGCTCCGTGCGGGCGCCCTGGCGGGAGCAGAGCCACACCATCGTGCGGTCCGTGTCCTTCACGAGCGGCGGCGGGAAACTGGCCGTGCCCTACGGCGACTTCGAGCTGCCGCTGCGGGACGCGATGCTGGACCGGGCCTTCGAGTGCTGGGTGCACGCGGAGGACATCGCGGAGGCGGTGGACTACCCGTACGACCCGCCCTCGCCGCGCCATCTCAACCGGATGATCGACCTGGCGGCCCGCATGCTGCCGGTGGTTCTCGCGGCCCGGCGGTGCGCGGGCCTGGCCTCGCCGGGCGCGGCCCGTCACCTCGTGCCCGCGGGCGCCCCCGGGCGCACTCTGCGCCTGGAGATCGAGGGCACCGGCGGCGGTGAGTGGCTCATCCCGCTCGACGCCCCGGGCGCGGTGGGCTCCGCCGACCACGAGGTGGCCCATGTCGCCCTGGACGGCGTCGAGTTCTGCCGACTGGCCGCGGGCCATGTGCCTCCGGCGGAGGCGGCGGCGGGTCAGATCGGTGACCGTGAGGCGATCAGGGATGTGCTCTTCGCCGCCGCGTCACTGAGCCGGATGTAGGGACGGGACCGGGTGCGTAGGCGACTGCGGGTGTGCGGGGGCCGTTCGCGCAGTCCCCGCGCCCCTGAACCGCGGCCGCCCGCGAAACGCAGCCTCCGAACTCCTGGTCCCTGTGGGGGGGGGGGGCCCCCCGGGCGCGGCCGCGCCGGGGCCGCGCGCGCGGCCGACGCGGCGCGGCGGCTGTGCGGGCAGCGCGGGGGCGGCGGGCCGAGCAGCGGGCGGCGGGCGCC
>NZ_JBHYKH010000459.1:0-7357 GCF_042741275.1 Streptomyces sp. NPDC058964 | reverse complement strand
GAGTACGACCGCACCTTGGCGCGCCACGACGTGGACCCCAAGTCCGCCTAACGCGAACTCTCCGAGAGGGTCGACCGGTACGGCGGACTGCGCGAGCGGCCGCTGGAGCCAGCGGAACGCGAGCGCTTCGAGGCCCGCTGGACGGCGGCCCAGGAGCACTTCGTCGACGCTCCCCACGACGCCGTGACCGAGGCCGACCGACTGCTCATGGAGGTGGCGGGCGCCCGGGGCTTCCCCGACGGCGGCCGCTACGAGGAGCAGATCGCCGCGCTGTCCGTGCACCACGCGGCGCACGTCGACGGCTACCGCCGCGTCCACCGCGCCACCTCCGAGGGCCGCACCGCCACCGGAAACGGCGCGGCGACCGAGGAGTTGCGCGTCGCCATGGTCGAGGCACGGGCCCTCTTCGACGACCTGGTCACCGCCGGCCGGGAACCTGTCCGGCACCGCGCGGGTCGGGACACCGCCCCGGACAAGGCCGCCCCGGACAGGGCCGCCCCGGACAAGGCCGCCCCGGACAGGGCCGCCCCGGGCGAGGGAGCGCGCGCCCGCGGAGGATCCCCTCTGTCGTGGATCCCCCAGAAGAGCCGGCCGAAGGAGAGCTGATCGACATGGCCGACGTGACATCGGACAAGGGCGCCGAACTCGCACCGGGCCCGGAGAAGACGGGACCTCTCCTCCCGCACGACGAGTGCGACGAACTCGAGCGGCGCATGCAGCACGCGATCGTCGGGTTCGTCGACGGTCCCCGGGCCGCGGTCGAGGAGGCGGACCGTGTCCTGGAGGAGATCACCGCCCGCTTCACGCACGCCGTGGGCCGGCGCCGCCGTACGCTTCGCAGCTCCTGGCAGACCGGCGGGGACGGGACGGACACGCGGACGGACACCCGGACGGACACCGAGCAACTGAGGCTCGCGCTGCGGGACTACCGCGAACTGGCGGACCGGCTGCTACAAGGCTGAACCGCCCGCCTCCCGGCGCTCCCGCCACTCCCGTACGACCTCCTCGACGTCGTACGGCTTCTTGCCCAGCGGGGGGCCGGGCGGCGGCTTGAACATCATGTCGCGGATCTTGACGTTGACATCCGTGATGATCTTCCGCGCGATCCGTTCCGAGGGGGCCGCGTACGCCGCCGCGAGCGCGTCCTCGGCCTCCTTGCGCAGGGCCAGCGCCGGCGGCAGGACCGCCAGTCCCTCGCGGGCCATCTTGCGCCTGACCCACCAGAGTTCGTCGTACGACGTGTCGGTGCCGGGCGGCAACGGCTTGCCCGCGCCCGGGAGTCGGTCGAACTCGCCGCGCCTCTGCGCGTCGCGGATCTGTTTGTCCACCCAGGACTCGAACGGGACGCCGGGTGGCTTTCGCTCGGTCATGAGTCCATTGTGCCGGACGCGGTGGGGCCGGGCGATTTATCATGCGGCCGCTGAGCAAGCACATCCGGGAACAGATCAAGGCGCAATACAGGGGGAACGCACGTGCTCGAACTCACCATGGCCACCGTCTCCGCGGCGGACGAGGGTGCCACGGCCGGCATGCTCATGGCCGACTCGCCCAGCGATACGGGTGCCGTGCTGCGGGTGGGCCGGGACGGGGCCATGTGCCGTCTGGTGACACCCGAGGACTGGCTGTTCGTCTCGCGCGTCCACCTGGAGTTCCTGTGCGGGCCCGAGGGCGCCTGGCAGGTGACCTGGCTGCGCGGCTCGCAGCCCGAACCGTCGTCCGAGGTGCGACTGGTGGTCGGGGAGTACGCGCAGCTCCTCGCCTACGGCGGGAGCGTGACGCTGCCCCGGGGCGGCTCGGGCGAGATCGTCATCCAGGACCGCACCGGGCCGCGCAGTGTCAACGTGGGCTTCTACCACGAGGTGTAGGCACCGGCCGGGGCCCGGGGCGCCCGGTTCAGGCCAGCACCCGGGCCAGCGCGAAGCCGTCGTGCCCCTTGCTGCCCACCGTCTGGATCGCCGTACCGGTGAGCCGGGGGTGGGTGGCGATCAGTTCGACGGCGTCCCGGCTGCCCCGGACGTCGGGGTCGTCGTAGCTCTCGGCGTCCACCACCCGGCCGCCGCGCACCACGTTGTCGACGATGATCAGGCTGCCCGCGCGCGTGAGCTTGAGCGCCCACTCCACGTAGTTCGCGTTGTTGGCCTTGTCGGCGTCGATGAAGACCAGGTCGAAGGGGGCCGGGTTCTCGTCGGCCAGCTGGGGCAGCGACTCCAGGGCCGGGCCCACCCGTACCTCGACGACCTTCTCCAGGCCGGCGCGGGCGATGTTGCGGACGGCGACCTCGGCGTGCCGGGGGTTGTACTCCAGGGAGATCAGCCGGCCGTCGGCAGGCAGGGCGCGGCCGAGCCAGATGGTGCTGTAGCCGCCGAGCGTGCCGATCTCCAGGATGTGGTGGGCGTCCTGGATCTCGGCGAGCAGCTGGAGCAACTTGCCCTGATTCGCCGTGACGTTGACGTGCGGGAGTCCGGCGGCCTCGCTGTCCCGCAGCGCCGCCTGGAGCACCTCGTCGTCCGGCGCGAGGTGGCTGGAGAAGTAGAAGTCGACGTCGTCCCAGAGCTGCGACCCGCTCATGCACCTACTGCCTTTCGTGTCTAGTTAGAACTTCTAACTAGCTGCGCTAACGAAGGTAGCCGCGCACCGGTTCCCTGTCAGCGAATCTCCGGAACGCCGGTGCCGTGTCAGCCGATCGGCGCAGGCGGGTGCACCGGCGGCGGGGGTGTCACGGCCCGCCGCGACCGCCGGACGGTGAACAGCGCGACGACCGAGACGACCACGGCCAGCGAGCCCCCGGTCGTCAGCAGCCACGCCGGGATTCCGGCCACCGTGAGCAGCCGGTCGCGGTAGATCACCTGCTGATAGGGGGTGTCCGAGGCGGTCCGGCGCAGCTCGTGGTCGGCGGAGATACGGGAGGGATCGGGGAACTCCTGCGCCACGGCGGTCAGATAGGGGGTGCCCGAGGCGAGCCGGGCCAGCGGGCCCCTGGCCGCGGTCAGCCGTCCGGCGAAGACGACCCGCGGCCGCTCCCCACCGATTGCGGTACGCGGCTCCATGCGGTGCCTGGCCAGCACGTACAGCCCGAGCGACTGCGGGGTCCGGGCCAGACGGGACAGGCGCATCGGGTAGACCGGCCCGGCGGCCTCGAAGGTGAGGTGCAGCGGGTCGAGCGCACCGTTCAGGGCGGTGTCGGCGCTCTCGGGGGCCAGCCGAACGGCGACGTACTCCCAGTGCATGTCGACGTACGGCTGGAGGGCGTCGTTGAGCCGGGACGGGAGGGAGAACCCGTTGGTGCGCAGCCAGCGGGCCAGGGCGCCCGGGTCGGTGGCGGTCAGCCGGGCCACGTCGAAGGGGCCGAGCCGCCGGCGGTCGACCACACCCACTCGCGGTGGGGCGGCGGCTCCCGCGCCGGGCGGGGCGGCGGCGGTGTCGTCGCCGGTGGTCAGTGGCCAGTCCCCGTCCTGGGGCCAGAAGTGGTACCGGGTGCGGTGCACGGGAGCGGTCGCCGCGTCCAGCTGGTCGAAGAGCGCCGGATCGCCGAGGTCCACGGTCGCCCGGTGCGGCACCGGCATGATCCACGCGGCCCGGTCCGCGTCCCCCTGGACCGTCAGGCGCATCTCGATCTGCTCCTGCCCGCGGTCCCAGCGCAGCACGGACACCTCGCTGGAGACGCTGATCCGGTGCTGCGCGTCCACCACCATCGCACCGCAGCCGCACGCGTACGCGGGCGCCACGAGCCAGCTCAGTTGTACGCCCAGCACGGCCAGGACGACTGTCAGCACGCGTGCGCGCGCCCGCCTCCACCACCGGAGTCCGTCCATGGCCCGGAGCCCTCCCTTCCCACCGCCGACTGCGACCCGACAGGGCTTCAGACGGCGGCACCGAGGGTCCGGTTCCAGCCGTGTTTCCGGACGGCGACCCGCCAACTCCGGTTGAGGCAGAGGCGACGGCCGGTATCCGCGGGGCCGGGCCCGGCGGATACCGTCGTTTCACGGGCGATGGCTGTGCCGGCCGTGCGCCCCGGCCCCGGACCCGCCCTGCGCCGGGCCCGGGGATGGGGCCGGGGTCGCAAGGCCGCCGCTTCTCCGGCGGGCCGGGCCGCGTACCCGCCGGCACCGCTTGGCCGGGCCGAGCCCGGTGGTCACGGGCGCTCCACCGACGGGGCCGAACCCGGGAGCGGGCGGCCCGCCGACTCCGTCATGCGCCACACCGCGAAGCCGCCGATCACAGCCGCCGCCATCATGTAGTACGCGGGCATCATCATGTTGCCCGTCGCGCCGATGAGGGCGGTGACCACCAGCGGGGTGGTACCGCCGAACAGCGAGACCGAGACGTTGAAGCCGATCGAGAGGGAGCCGTAGCGGACCCGGGTCGGGAACAGGGCGGGCAGTGCCGCGGGCATCGCCGCGGTGAAGCAGACCAGCAGCAGACCCAGCGCGCCCATGCCGAGCGCGACGGCGAGCAGGCTGCCCCGGCGGATCAGCAGCAGGGCCGGGACCGACAGGAACAGGAAGCCCGCGCAGCCCGCCGCGATCACCGGGCGGCGGCCGATCCGGTCGGTCAGCGCGCCGGCGAAGGGCTGCACGATCATCATCAGCGCCATCACACCGAGCACCACCAGCAGGCCGTGCGTCTCGTCGTACTTCAACTCACTGGTCAGATAGCTGGGCATGTACGACAGCAGCATGTAGTCGGTGACGTTGAAGACGAGCACCAGCGCCATGCACAGCACAAGCGTCTTCCACTGACCGGCCACCATCTCGCGCAGCGGCACCTTCGGGCGGCTGGACTCCGCCTTCTCGACCTCCGCCGCGAACGCCGGGGTCTCCTCCAGGCGCATCCGCAGATAGAGGCCGATGACGCCCATCGGGCCCGCGATCAGGAACGGGATCCGCCAGCCCCAGGACACCAGCTCGTCCGGGGAGAGCAGGGCGGTCATCAGGGTGACCAGCCCGGCGCCGCCGATGTAGCCGGCGAGCGTGCCGAACTCCAGCCAGCTGCCGAAGAAGCCGCGCTTCTTGTCCGGCGCGTACTCCGCGATGAACGTGGACGCGCCCGCGTACTCACCGCCGGTCGAGAAGCCCTGCACCAGACGCGCGGCGAGCAGCAGCAGCGGCGCACCGACCCCGATCGTGGCGTACGACGGGATCAGGCCGATCGCGAAGGTGCCCGCCGCCATCATGATCATGGTGAGCGCGAGGACCTTCTGCCGGCCGACGCGGTCGCCGAGCGGGCCGAAGACCATGCCGCCGAGAGGGCGGACCAGGAAGGCCGCGGCGAAGGCGCCGAACGTGGACAGCAGCTGGGCGGTCGGGTTGCCGGACGGGAAGAAGACCTTGCCCAGCGTCACCGCGATGTAGCTGTAGACACCGAAGTCGAACCATTCCATGGCGTTGCCCAGCGCGGCGGCCTTCACGGCGCGCTTCACCAGGGCGGGGTCGGTGACGGTGACGTCGGAGGCCCTGCGGGCCCCGGGGATCTTCACGGGCGGGGTGACAGCTGTGGCGGTGGCCAAAACCGGGCTCGCCTACCTTTCGACGGGGACATGGACACGGTCCGCTCGACGGTGGTCACCGTTGCGAACCGAAATCGACCATAGGAGGAATTCGGCCGCTCACGTGCCGTGCGCAGATCGATGCATAGTGCAGCTAAATGTTGTGTACGCAGGCACGTATGCCCACCGTCGCGGCCCTTCTCGACCCGCCCGATGTGATCCTTGTCGCGGTCCGGGCGGCCGGCCGAACCCGCTACGGCACCCGCACGCTCACTTTTCTCCGCACTCGAACCAGACCGTCTTGCCGCCCCCGGCCCACGGAGTGACGCCCCACTTGCCGACCAGGGCGTCGAGCAGCGCCAGTCCGCGCCCGCTCTCCGACCCGGGGTCCATCTCGCCCGGCGTCGACGGCAGTTGTGGGTAACGGTCGGCCACCTCCACCCGTACCCCCGCCGCCTGCCGCAGCACCAGCAGCGAGCAGCGGCGGTCCGGGACGTGCCGTACCACGTTGGTGACCAGCTCGCTCACGCCCAGCTCCAGGGCGTCGGCCAGATGTGCCAGCTCCCAGTCGTCGAGCAGGGACCGGACGATACGGCGGATGTGCCGCACCGAGTGCTCGCCGACGGTGAGGCTCATGCGGTAGTGGGGGATGTGGTAGTTCACGGTACGAGACTGACCTCGCGCGACTACTCTGGGCTACCACGTGGATACAACGGGTCCGGCTGTGGACCGAGTTGCGTGAGAGGGGACCGTCAGTGACCCACATCAACGTCCTCGACCCGGGCGCCTCGCCCCTCGACTACTACGGCTTCGAGCTGCGCCGCCACCGGGAGGCGGCCGGTCTGACCCAGCGGCAGCTCGGGGACGTCATCAACTACACGGGGTCACTTGTCGGCCAGATCGAGACGGCCCGGAAGCTGCCCACGCCGGAGTTCAGCGAGCGGGCGGATCTGGCCCTGGAGACGGGCGGGCTGCTGTCCCGGCTCGTCACGTTGGTGATGCGAAGCCAACTCCCGGCTTGGTTTCAGCAGGTGGCGGAGCTGGAGTCGCGGGCCACCGAGATCTGCACCTTCCAGATGGGCATGGTCCACGGCCTGTTGCAGGCCAGGGAGTACGTGCGGGCCACGCTCGGCACGATCGACGAGACCAACCTCGACGACCGGACCGCTGTACGACTGGCGCGCCAGCGCATCTTCGAGAGGGGCGAGCCGCCGGTCTTCTGGATGGTGCTCAGCGAGGCCGCGCTCTACCAGGAGATCGGCGGTCCGGAAACCATGCGTGGCCAACTGGCCCACCTGTTGGCCTTCGCGGGCAACCCTCGGGTCAACGTCCAGATCCTGCCGTTCTCGGCAGGGGCGCATGCGGGACTGACGGGCTCGTTCAATGTCTACCGCTTCGAGAGCGACCCGACCATCGTCTATACGGAGGGCTACGGAAGTGGGCATCCCACCGCCAATCCGGACACCGTCAAGGACTGCTCGCTCCGTTACGATCATCTCCAAGCCGCCGCTCTGTCCCTCAGGGACTCGGCGGAGTTGATCCGGTGCGTGATGGAGGACCGCTATGGAGAGCAACGCGATTCAGTGGCGTAAGTCCAGCTACAGCAGCGACCAGGGCGGCGATTGCGTAGAGATCGCCGAAACCTCGGCCGCCACCGTAGCCGTACGCGACTCGAAGAACTCCACGGGCCCGGTGCTCTCCTTCGAGCCCGTCGCCTTCACGGCGTTCCTGGGCTGGGCGGCTACAGCCGCTGAATGATCGTCCCGGTGGCCAGTCCGCCGCCCGCGCACATCGTGATGAGCGCGAACTCCTTGTCGGGGCCCTCCCGCTGAAAGTACGCGGGTGAGTTCACCCCCGCCCCCCGCCCCCCCA
>NZ_JBHYKH010000458.1:0-7388 GCF_042741275.1 Streptomyces sp. NPDC058964 | reverse complement strand
GGCCCGGACACCGAGGAGGTGTCCGGGCCCGTCGCCGTGTGCGGCCGTCAGACGGCCCGCATCGTCTCCAGCTCCACGAGGTCGTCCTCGGTCAGCCGCAGCCCGGCCGCGGCGATGTTCTCCTCCAGGTGCGCCACCGACGACGTGCCCGGAATGCACACCAGGTTGGGCGAGCGGTGCAGCAGCCAGGCCAGGGCCACCTGGTAGGCGGTGACGCCGTGCCGCTCGGCCACCAGGTCGACGGGCTTCGCGTCCAGCGGCACGTTCAGCGGGACCTTGGCGTCCTTGCCCGGCGTCTTCTCGGCGCCCAGCAGTGTGTACGTGCCGAGCGGGAAGAAGGACATGTAGGCGATGCCGGCCTCCTCGCAGGCCCGCAGGGTGGCCTCGTCGTCCCGGCGTACGACGTTGTACTCGTTCTGCACGCACACCACGGGGGCGATGGAGCGCGCCTCGGCGAACTGGGCCGGGGTGACGTTGCTGACGCCCAGGTGCCGGACGAGGCCCTGCTCCCGCAACTCGGCGAGCGCGCCGAAGGGTTCGGCGATCGACTCGTCGGGGCCGATGCCTCCGGCCTCGGCGACGATACGGAGGTTGACGACGTCGAGGTGGTCACGGCCGAGGTGGCGCAGGTTGGAGTGGACGGCCTCGCGCAGTTCCCGCGGGGACAGGGCGGCCGGCCACTCCTTGTCCGGGGTGCGCCTGGCGCCGACCTTGGTGACGATCACCAGGTCGTCGTCGTAGGGGTGCAGGGCCTCGCGGATGAGTTCGTTCACCACGTACGGGCCGTAGTAGTCGCTGGTGTCGATGTGGTTGACCCCGAGCTCGCGCGCCCGGCGCAGTACGGCGAGGGCGGCCGCGCGGTCCTTCGGGGGGCCGTAGACACCGGGGCCCGCCAGCTGCATCGCGCCGTATCCCATGCGGTGGATGGTGAGGTCGCCGCCGATGGTGAGGGAGCCCGCGGCGTCGGCGCGGACGGCGGAGTGCGTGGTCATGGGTGAACTCTCCTTGGAGAAAAGAGGGTTGGCGAGGTTCGGGTGCGGGTCAGAGGGTGCGGGAGGCGTGGCGCAGGGCGCGGCCGAGGCAGAACCAGACGAACGCGGCGGCCGCGACGGTGACGAGGGTGTCCACGCCGAGGGCGAGACGGACGCCGGACAGGACGGCGTCGGAGTACGAGCCCTCCCCCTCCAGCGCATGGATGCGGCTGCTGGCGACGGCGCTGAGCACGGGGGTGCCCAGGGCGAGCGCCACCTGCTGGGTCATGGTGGCCAGGCCGGTGGCCAGCCCCTGTTCCTCGTTCGGCAGGCCGGAGGTCGCGGTGACCATGTACGCCACCACGCCCATGACATGGCCGAAGGCGCCCACGGTGAGCACGGCCAGGACGAGGGCGATGCCGCCGCCGCTGCCGGTGAACAGGAACACGCCGAGCGGGCCGGCGATCTGGAGCACCAGTCCGGCGACCAGGGTGGTGCGGTTGCCGTACCGGCCGATGACGCGAGGGGCGAAGGCGCCGCCGAGGAAGGCGGAGACGCCCAGCGCGGAGAAGGCGACTCCGGTGGCGAGCGCCGAGTAGCCGTGGACCTCCTGGAGGTAGAGGGTGACCAGGAAGATGACCGCGGTCTGCATGGTGATGAGGGCGAGGCCGCCGAGGTTGCCCCAGCGGACGGTCGGCCGGCGCAGGATCCCGACCGAGGCGAGGGGGGTCGCGGTGCGCAGTTCGACGCGGTGGAAGGCGGCGAGCAGGACGGCGCCGGTGAGGACGCAGCCGAGGACCAGCGGGCTGTCCCAGCCCAGGTCGGGGCTGCGGGAGACGCCGTAGACCAGGGCGACCAGGCCCGCGCTCACCGTGACGGCACCGGGGATGTCCATGCGGGGGCGTTCGGCTGACCGGCTCTCCTTCAGGAACACGGGAGCGGAGGCGACCATGGCGAGGCAGACCGGTACGTTGATCAGGAACGACCAGCGCCAGCTGAGCAGCCCGGTGAGCAGGCCGCCGGCCACTGCGCCGACGGTGAAGCCGAGCGAGATCATGGTGCCGTTGACGCCCAACGCCTTGGCGCGCAGGGGGCCTTCGGGGAACGACGTGGTGAGCAGGGCGAGCGCGGCCGGGGTGGCCATCGCGGTGGCGATGCCCTGGGCGACACGGGCGGCGATCAGCACCGACGGGCTCTGCGCGACCGCGCCCAGCACGGACGAGGCCGCCAGGAGCCCGATACCGCCCATGAACACCAGGCGCCGCCCGTAGAGGTCGGCGATCCGCCCGAACAGCAGCGTGAAGCCGGCCGAGGTGAGCGCGAACGCGGTCGTGATCCAGTGCAGGTCCCCGACCGCGAAGCCGAGGCCCGAGCCGATCACCGGGATCGCGACGTTCAGCAGCGGAAGATCCGCCGCCAGCAGGAACGTGGAGCTGAGCAGCAGCACCAGCACCGCCCGCTGGTGCGGGGTCATTCGAGGCGGGGCGGCGGGATCCGCGGCGTTTTCCGCGTCCAGCACGGACATGTTGAATTCCCTTTCGTGCGAGTGTGAGTCATGCTCCGGCAGGGCTCAAAGAGACGTCGATCGGCGACCGTCGACTTCGTCAGGTAGCGGAAATCCGTCTGACGAAGTCCGCGGTGCCTGACAAAGTCCTCCGCGCGCACTGCGGACGATCACGCGGCCATGCCCAGAATTCGGCCTGCCCCGTCCCGCACGCGCAGCCCGGAGGAACGCCGTCATGACCCAGCAGGCCGACACGGAATCCCTGTACTCGTCCGACCCGGCCGTCGTGACCGTCTGGTCGGACATCGGCTGTCCCTGGGCGACCCTGGCCCTGCACACCCTGCACGCCACCGCCCGGGAGCGCGGCACGCACGTCCTGGTCGACCACCGGGTCTTCCCGCTGGAGCTGTTCAACTCCGAGCCCACGCCCAAGCCGATCATCGACGCCGAGACGGTGGCGATCGGCGCCATGGTGCCGGAACTGGGCTGGCGCATGTGGCCGGGACCCGACTGGCGCTACCCGGTCACCACCCTGCCCGCGATGGAGGCGGTACAGGCGGCAAAGGCGCGGGCGGTCGGCGGGCTGCCCGCGAGCGACCAGCTGGACACCGCGCTGCGGCACGCCTTCTACGGGCGTGGCCGGTGCATCAGCATCACCTCGGAGATCCTCGCCGTCGCCGCCGAGTGCCCGCTGGTCGACGAGGCGGCGCTGGGCGAGGCACTGGAGCACGGCACCGGACGCGCGGCGATCCACCGCGACTTCGCCGTTGCCCGCGGCCCCCGGGTGCAGGGCAGTCCGCATCTGTTCACCGCCGCCGGCACCGATGCGCACAACCCGGGAGCCACCTTCCGGTGGACGGGCGACCCCTACGAGGGCGGATTCCCGAACTTCTCTTCCTATTCACGGGACTGGGCCGAGGAACTCCTCGGCAAGGTGGCACCCGGCGCCGCGACCCAGACCGGCTGATCCGTTTCGCATTCCCTGAAGGGAGCCCGCAGTTGTCCGCCGCAGACCCGATTCTCGAACTTCCCTACGGCGTCACGCCCGACCCCGACGAATTCCTCCGTGCCGCGCTCCGATGGCATTTCTCCGAGGAGACCGGAGCGCCGTTCTGGCTGGACCGCGCCGACCGGCTGGAATTCGACCCGCGTACCGACGTCCGCAGCTTCGACGACCTGAAGCTCTTCCCGAACCTCGCCAACGAGCTGCGGGAGGTGCGCGCGGAGGACCTGATCCCGCGCGGCTACGGGCCCCGGCCGAAGACCGTCGGCGTCTTCGACAGCGGCGGCACCACCGGCGCGCCCAAGCGCGTGGTCATGCTCCAGGAGTGGCTCGACCTGCTGCTGGCCCACAGCAACGCCCAGCTCGACGCACACGGCGTGCCGCGCGACGTGAACTGGCTGATGGCCATCCCGTCGGGGCCGCACATGGTCGGCGCCTCCTTCCAGCAGCTGGTGGCCGGACGCGGCGGGCTCTCCTTCACCGTCGACGTGGACCCGCGCTGGGTGAAGAAGATCATCGCCCGGGGCGACCGGACCGAGGCCGACCTGTACACCGAGCACCTCATCGACCAGCTCCAGCACCCGCTGCGCTCCCAGGACATCGGCGTCCTGATGCTCACACCGCCGGTCCTGGAGCGGCTGTGCCGCCGTGACGAGCTGGTCGACCTGGTGCGCAAGAAGGTGCGGGCCATCATGTGGGTGGGCACCCAGCTCGACCCGGACACCCGCAACCTGTACCGCACCGAACTGTTCCCGGACGCCGTGCTGTGCAGCGGCTTCGGCAACACCATGACACTCGGCCACGTCAGCGAGCGCCCCGGCCTCACCGACGACGAGCCGTGCGTCTACGACCCCTTCTCGCCGTACATGACGTACAACGTCATCGACCTTCAGGAGCGCAGGCCGGTCGAGTACGGCGAGCGCGGCCGGGTCGTCATGCACTACGTCGGCAAGAGCCTGTTCCTGCCGAACAACCTGGAGCGGGACTTCGGCACCCGGATCCGTCCGCTGCCGGGCCAGGTCGGCGACTCGGTCGCGGACATCGCGCCGGTGCCGGAGTTCGACGACGAGAAGGTCATCGAGGGGGTCTACTGATGGCCGAGCCGTTGATGGCCGAGCCCCGCCTCCTGGACGCGCTGGGGCCCTCCGGCCCCTACCGCGCCCGCAGACGCGAGACCGTCACCGACACCTCCGGCGCGCCGGTCGCCGAACTCAGCCTCACGCCGCGGCTGTTCGTCACCCGGGCGCTGGCGGCCCTGCGCAAGGCGGTCACGCTGCCGCTGGAGCGGCGGCTGGCCGCGCTCGCCGAGGCCGGGCGCGTGTTCCGCGAGGAGTGCGTGCACGGCCTGTCGTACGACGAGTACGAGCGGACCGTGGCCCGGGTCTCCGGCATCCCGCTGCCCGCCGTGCGGTCCGCCGCCGACGAGATCGCCGACTCCGCGCGGCGCGCGCTGGCCGGCGCGTACGGCGCCCTGCCCGGCGGCGCGGTGCTCGACTGGCGGGACCCGCGCACCCGTACCGGCGCCGCGGTGTGGACCCGGCGCGGCGAGGTCCTCGCCGTGAACGCGGCCGGCAACCACCCCGCCCCGCACGCCCTGTGGCTCGAGGCCCTCGCCCTCGGCTACCGGGTCGCGGTCCGGCCCTCGCGCCGGGAGCCGTTCACCCCGCACCGCCTGGTGGCGGCGCTGCGCGCGTCCGGGTTCGGCGACGACCACGTGGTGCTGCTGCCGACCGACCACGCGGTGGCCGACGAGGTGCTGCGGGGCGCCGATCTGTCCCTCGTCTACGGCGGTGACGACGTCGTACGCAAATACGCCGCCGACCCCACCGTGCTGGTCCAGGGACCCGGCCGGACCAAGATCCTGGTCACGGACGGCGCCGACTGGCGTGCGCACCTCGGCATGATCGTGGACTCGATCGCCCATCACGGCGGCGTCAAGTGCGTCGACGCCACCGCGGTCCTCGTGGAGGGTGACCCGGCGCCGCTGGCCCGTGCCCTCGCCGAGCGGCTGGGCGCGCTGCCGAGCCTGCCCGCCGACGACGAGAAGGCCGGGCTGCCGGTCCAGCCGGTCGAGCGGGCGCGGGCGCTGGAGCGGCACCTGCTGGAGCGCGCCAAGGGCACCACGGCCCACCTCGGCGGCGACGGCGTCGTGGAGGAACTTCCGGACGGGGGCGCGGTGTTGCGCCCGGCCGTGTTCCAGGTGCCCGACCTGAAGGGCGACTGGCACACCGCCGAACTGCCCTTCCCCTGCGTGTGGGTGGCGCCCTGGAACCGTGCCGACGGGACGGCCGCCCTGCGCGACACGCTCGTCCTCGGCGTGCTCAGCGGCGACGGGGACCGGGACGCCGGCCTGGTCGACGCGCTGGTCGCCGACCCGACCGTCGCCAATGTGCACCTCGGCGACCACCCGACCCACTGGATGGACCGCGGTGTGCCGCACGACGGCTACCTCGGCGAGTTCCTGATGCGGACCAAGACCGTCATACGCGGCTGAGCGAAAGGCCAGGCATCGCCATGACCGACCCACAGCGACCGGAAGCCGACGCGCGGCCCGCCGCCGTCCTCAAAGGCCTCGGCACGTATCTGCCGCCGCGCGCGGTCAGCAACGACGAGCTGTCCGAGCGGCTCGACACCAGCGACGAGTGGATCCGCACCCGTACCGGCATCCGGCAGCGGTACTGGGTGGAACCCGGCACCGCCACCGGTGATCTCGCCGTCGAGGCGGGGTCCAGGGCCCTGAAGTCGGCGGGCGTGGACGGCGTGGACGCGGTCGTCCTCGCCACCACCACGCCGGACCACCTCTGCCCGGCGACCGCGCCCTGGGTCGCCGCCCGGCTCGGCCTCGGCAGGGTGCCGGCCTACGACGTGGCCGCCGTGTGCGCCGGGTTCGTGTACGCCCTGGCCAGTGCGGCGGGGCTGATCCTCACCGGAGTCGCCGGGCGGGTGCTGGTGATCGGCGCGGAGACCTACTCCGGCATCCTCGACCCGGGCGACCGCAACACCGCGGTGATCTTCGGGGACGGAGCCGGTGCCGTGGTCCTGGAGGCAGGCCGCGCCGACGAGCCCGGCGCGCTGCTCGGCTTCGACCTGGGCAGCGACGGCGAGCAGCACGACCTGATCGCCATCCCGGGCGGCGGCTCCCGGCAGCGGGCGGGCGGCAGTCCTCCCGACCCGTCCGAGTGCTACTTCACCATGCAGGGCAAGCGGGTGTTCGCGCAGGCGGTGACCCGTATGGGCGACTCGTCGAGCGCGCTCCTGGAGCGGCTCGGCTGGCCCAGTGCCACGGTCGACCGCCTCGTCGGCCACCAGGCCAACGTCCGCATCCTGCACGCGGTGGCCGACCAGCTGGACATCGCCCGCGAGCGCGCGGTGGTGAACCTGGACCGCGTCGGCAACACCTCCGCCGCATCCATCCCGCTGGCCCTCGCCGACGCGGCCGCCACCGGCGGCCTGAACCCGGGCGAACGCGTGCTGCTGACCGCGTTCGGAGGCGGGCTGGCCTGGGGCTCGACCGCCCTGGTGTGGCCGGACGTCACCCCGAACTGAGCCCAGTCGAGTTGAACCGAACCGAAAGGTGGACCCCATGACCGCCCTCGCCGAGAGTACGATCGCCGACCACATCGCCGCGATCATGGCCGAGAAGTTCGACATCCCCGCGGCCGACATCGACGTCACCGCCGGGTTCGAGACGATGGAACTCGACTCCCTCGACCTCGTCGAACTCGCCGTGATCCTCACCAGGCAGTACGGAATCGCCCTGGAGGACCACGAGATAGCCGAGGCCGGATCCATCGAGAACACCGTCGCGCTGCTGCGGGACAAGGGCGTCCGGATCGCCTGAGTCGACGCGACCGGCAGCGGGCAGGGCCCCGGCGCCGCCCGGCGCGGCCCCCGCCCCCCCCCCGGCCCC
>NZ_JBHYKH010000457.1:0-7408 GCF_042741275.1 Streptomyces sp. NPDC058964 | reverse complement strand
CTCGGTTGCCAGGTGGGCGAGAAGTGCTGCCCGCACCGAAGGTCCGGGCTGGGAGGCCTGGCAGAAGACGTGACCGCAGGGCCGCCGCGGGCATGACCGCGGTCGTGTGTGCGGCGGTGGTCGCGGCTCTCGTTCCTGGCCCGGTGGCTTCCGCGGTCGGTGACGATGCGGCCGATGTGCCGTTGTCGGAGGGGCACAAGGCCCTCCAGGCGGCCCAGCAATCCGGCCAGCGGGTGGAGGTGACCACGGAGCGCGGGGAGCGGACCAGGGGGGTCGCCCCCCCCGACGGGTAGGCGTGATGCCGGGGGGTGTGCGCGGGGGGGGGGGGCGGGGGGGGGGGCGGGCCGCGGGGGGGGGGGCCGGCCCGGGCGACCGGTCGCCCACCCCGTGCCCGCACTGCCCGAGACCCACATACGGCCTCAACTCCTCCGTCTCGCCGTGCTGCCGCCCACCGCGGTCGCGCTCAGCGGCAGCGCGGTCGTGCTGTTCATCGTCCGCTCCGCGGGGGTGCGGCCCGGCATCACCGTGTGGGCCGTGATCGCGGGAGCGTTCTCGGTGACGGTCGCCGGCATCGTGATCGCCGCCGTGGCCGCGGGCCGTGCCGCCCGCTCGGTGCGCGACCGCGTCGGCGCCCTGCGCAGGAGCGCCGCCCGGGGCGAGGCCGAGCTGCGCTCCCTCGTGGCGGCGCTGCGCCGCGGGGAGGGCGTCCCGCACCGCAAGCCGCGCGGCGGACCGCCCGAGGACGCCGACGACTTCGAACTGCTCGCCGCCGACCTGGCCCGCGCGCACGACGGCGCCGTCACCGCCGTCGTGCAGGCCGCACAGCTCTCCAGCCAGGCCGGCAGCGAGCAGAAGCTCGAGGTCTTCGTCAACCTGGCCCGACGGCTGCAGTCCCTCGTGCACCGGGAGATCTCGATCCTCGACGAGCTGGAGCACGAGATCGAGGACCCCGATCTGCTCAAGGGCCTGTTCCACGTGGACCACCTCGCCACCCGCATCAGGCGGCACGCCGAGAACCTCGCCGTGCTCGGCGGTGCCGTCTCGCGGCGGCAGTGGAGCAATCCCGTGTCCATGACCGAGGTGCTGCGGTCGGCCATCGCCGAGGTCGAGCAGTACTCGCGGGTCAAGCTCGTGCCGCCGATCGACGGCGAACTGCGCGGTCACGCCGTGGCCGACGTCATCCACCTGCTGGCCGAACTCGTCGAGAACGCCACGGTGTTCTCCGCCCCGCAGACCCAGGTCCTCCTGCGCGCCAACCTCGTCACCTCCGGGCTCGCCGTCGAGGTGGAGGACCGCGGTCTCGGCATGCCGGCGGCGGAGCAGGCCAGGATGAACGCCCTGCTCGCCGACCCCGACCAGGTCAACGTCGCCAGTCTGCTGGCCGACGGCCGCATCGGCCTCTTCGTCGTCTCCCAGCTCGCCAAGCGGCACGGCATCAACGTCCGTCTGCAGAGCAACATCTACGGCGGGGTGCAGGCCGTACTCGTCGTCCCGCAGGATCTGCTCGGTACGACGCCCGGTGTCCCCGGGGCCGTACCGCAGCCGCGCGACGCGGCGGCCGACGGGCACCCGCACGAGCGCACCGGCGCAGCCCGGGAGCCCCGGGGAGCGGCGGTCGCGGCCACGACGGGGACCGCGGGCGCGGCCCAGAGGCGCGCGGTCCCCGGAGGCGGGAACCGGGAGGGAGCGGAGGGAGGGGGCAGGAACGCACCGGCGGGAGCCGGGGACGGATCTCCGGCGGGGGTCACGAGCGATGCCATGTCCATGCCGGGGCAGCGCCCCGGGCAGCAGGGCGGTCGCGCGGAGCCGCCGTCCGGCCGCCGCAGCGGCCAACCGCGGCGTGAGTCCGCGAGCGGCGGCCCGGCCCACGGCGGCGCGCCGGTTCCGCTGCCGGTGCGCGGCGCCCGCGAGACACGGCCCAATCCCGCCGCCGCAGCCCCCGGTATCCGCCCGGACGACCGGCGGGCGGTCGCGGAGAACACGGTCGCGCCGCCCACCCCGCGCGTAGGTGGCGCCGTACGCGGCACGATGGGAAAGCCCCAACTGCCCCGCCGTCGCGCCCAGGAGCACATCGTGCCCCAGCTCCGGGGCGGACCGGCACCACGGCAGGACAGCGAGACGCTCGCGGGACACGACCCCGGCCTGATGGCCGCGTTCCAGCGCGGAATCGGCATGGCCGAGGCGCAGCAGCACATGGAGTCGGCGTATCCCGAGTCGATGTCCGTGGGACCGGCACATGGCGAGTCGGCCCATACGGCCCCAATGGCGACCGACCTCGACCACCGGAACATGGGCACCACCGACATGGGCACCACCGACATGGACCACGCGAACATGGGTCCGACGGACACGGGCCCGGCAGACATGAGTCGGACCGGCATGCAGCCGATCCGTTCGAGCTTGACCGGTCTGCCTGATCTGACCGACCGGGCCGTCGGCCGGACGCCGCACCCGGCCCCTGTGCAGTCACCGCACGTGGACGCGGCCCCCATCGGCGAGGCGCGCGCCCACCCGCACGGACCCGAACTCACCACCCGGCCCGACGGGAGCGCACCGGCCGGATGACCACCCCCCTGACCACCCCCAGCCCCACCCCCACGCCCAGCGCTCCCGCAGACCTTCGTACCCCAAGGAGTCGATCCACCATGGCGAGCGATGCGCCGACCGCCCAGGTATCCGACCTCGACTGGCTGATGAGCGGCCTCGTGCAGCGCGTACCGCACACCACCAGCGCCGTGCTCCTGTCCTGCGACGGACTGGTGAAGTCCGTCCACGGCCTGGACCCCGACAGCGCCGACCACATGGCCGCGCTGGCCTCCGGTCTGTACTCCCTCGGCCGCAGCGCGGGCGTCCGGTTCGGCGACGGCGGGGACGTCCGGCAGGTCGTCGTCGAACTCGACTCGACGCTGCTCTTCGTCACCACGGCCGGCTCCGGCACCTGCCTCGCCGTGCTCGCAGGGCGTGAGGCCGATGCAGCCGTCCTCGGCTACGAGATGGCGATGCTGGTCAAGAGCGTCCGCCCCTACCTGGTGACCGCACCCCGGCAGCACGCCGTCGAACCCCCGGCGATGAGGCCTTGAGCGTGCCGACGGCCGGCGACGAGCCCTGGCTCGACGACGCGGCCGGACGGCTGGTGCGCCCCTTCACCGTCAGCAACGGCCGCACCCGGCCCACCATCGCGCTCGACCTCATGTCGCAGGTGATGGCCACCGGAGCCACTCCCCTCGGCTACCTCGGCCCCGAGCACGCCCAGGCACTCGACCTGTGCCGCGCGCCCGTGCCGGTCGCCGAGATCGCCGCGCATCTGAAGCTGCCGGCGGTGGTCACCAAGGTGCTGCTCTCGGACCTCGTCGACTGCGGGGCGCTGACCGCCAAGCCCCCCGCGTTCCACCACAACCCCACTGACCGGTCCCTCCTGGAGGCAGTGCTCGATGGACTACGACGACAGCTCTGACCCGTTCCCCACCGCGCTCAAGATCCTTGTGGCGGGCGGGTTCGGGGTCGGCAAGACCACCTTCGTGGGCGCGGTGAGCGAGATCGCGCCGCTCAGCACGGAGGAACTCCTCACCACGGTCAGCGCCGCGACCGACAATCTCGACGGCATCGAGAACAAGGTCGAGACGACCGTGGCGATGGACTTCGGCCGCATCACGCTCGACCCGCAACACGTCCTCTACCTGTTCGGCACCCCCGGACAGGAGCGGTTCTGGTTCATGTGGGACGAGCTGTCCGAAGGCGCGCTCGGCGCGGTGATCCTCGCCGACACCCGCCGCCTGGAGGACTGCTTCGCGGCCGTCGACTTCTTCGAGGAGCGTGGTCTGGGCTTCATCGTCGCCATCAACGAGTTCGACGGTTCCTACCGCTACGACCCCGAGGAGGTGCGCGCCGCCATCGACCTCGACCCCGGGATCCCCATCGTCCGCTGCGACGCCCGCATCTCCAGCTCGGGCGTCCAGACCCTGCTCACCCTCGTACGCCACCTCATCGCCCACGCCCCGGCCCCCGCGCCGAGCCACGGCGCCCACAGGTGATCCCCGCACACCCGCCACGGAGCCCGCACATGACCCACGTCCACACAGCCGGAGCCAGGACATGAGCTACGAGCCGCCGAGGCCGGTCCGGGGTCTGCTGCTCACCCCCGAGGACAAGGAGGCCCCCGCCCGTACCCACAGGTTGCGCCGACTCGGCCTGGGGGAGCGCCCCGAGCCGGCCCTCGACGCCTTCGCGGACCGCCTTGCCGCCCTCACCGGCGCGGCGTACGCCATGGTCAACTTCATCTACGAGGAACGGCAGTTCTTCGCAGGGCTGCGCGTCCCGGCCGGCGGGCCGGTCGAGCGGGCCGACGGCACCCTGCGGCCGGAGGTCGGCCGTTCCATGCCGCGCGACCATGGCTTCTGCCCCCATGTGGTGGTCCGGCGCAAGGCGCTGGTGCTGGAGGACGTGTGCGACTACCCGCGGTTCGCGGGCAACCCGGTCGTCGACGAGTACGGCATCCGCTCCTATCTGGGCGCCCCGCTGATCGACAGCACGGGGATGGTGCTGGGCACGGTGTGCGTCGCCGACGTCCGGCCCAGGCCGTGGGGGAGGACCGGCCTGGAGACCATCAAGTCGACCGCCGCGGAACTCGCCGCGGGGCTCGAGCGACACGAGGACGACGGGCTGCCCCTCTGAGCCGACGGGCCGCGACGACGGGCTGCCCTCCGGCCCGACGCCAACCGGGTGAAGGACAACCGGGTGAATGTCCGCGCGCGGCGGGCCTGCGCCGAGTGCCCGGGGCCCGAGGCTGTGGGGGTCCACGGGGGTGTGAAGGAAAGCTGAGGCGGCGGTTAAGAAAAGCTCGATGGACCGGGCCCCGCGAATGCGGCAGATTGCAGTCAGATTTCCACCCCCTCTTCCCCGGCTCAGGGCCTCCTCGGCGTACCCGGATCCGGGACCTCACCCACAGGAGCCGTACGTTGAAGGCGCTGGTCAAGGAGAAGGCGGAGCCCGGGCTCTGGCTGACGGACGTCCCCGAGCCCGCCGTCGGACCCGGTGACGTGCTGATCAAGGTCCAGCGGACCGGTATCTGCGGCACCGACCTGCACATCCGGGCCTGGGACGGCTGGGCGCGGCAGGCCATCAGCACCCCGCTCGTCGTCGGCCACGAGTTCGTCGGCGAGGTCGTCGCGACGGGCCGGGACGTCGCCGACATCAACGTGGGCGACCGGGTCAGCGGCGAGGGCCACCTGGTGTGCGGAAAGTGCCGCAACTGTCTGGCCGGCCGCCGCCACCTGTGCCGGGCCACGGTCGGGCTCGGCGTCGGCCGGGACGGTGCGTTCGCCGAGTACGTAGCGCTGCCCGCCGGCAACGTCTGGGTGCACCGCGTCCCCGTCGACCTCGACGTCGCCGCGATCTTCGACCCGTTCGGCAACGCCGTTCACACCGCGCTGACCTTCCCGCTGGTCGGCGAGGACGTCCTGATCACCGGCGCCGGCCCGATCGGCCTGATGGCCGCGGCGGTCGCCCGGCACGCGGGCGCCCGCAACGTCGTGGTCACCGATGTCAGCGAGGACCGACTGCAGCTGGCGCGGAAGATCGGTGTGAGCCTGGCGCTCAACGTGGCGGAGTCGTCCATCGCCGACGGCCAGCGCGAGCTCGGCCTGCGTGAGGGCTTCGACATCGGCCTGGAGATGTCCGGCCGCGCCGAGGCCATGCGCGACATGATCGCCAACATGACGCACGGCGGGCGTATCGCCGTGCTCGGCCTGCCGGCGCAGGAGTTCCCGGTCGACTGGGCCCGGATCGTCACCTCGATGATCACCATCAAGGGCATCTACGGCCGTGAGATGTTCGAGACCTGGTACGCGATGTCGGTGCTGCTGGAAGGCGGCCTCGACCTTTCCCCCGTGATCACCGGCCGGTACGACTACCGCGACTTCGAGGCGGCGTTCGCCGACGCGGCCGCCGGCCGCGGCGGCAAGGTCATCCTCGACTGGACCGCGTAAGTCACCCGCTTTCTAGGAGCTTTGCGATGTTCGACTCCGTGCGCGACGACCTGCGCGCCACCCTCGACGAGATCCGTGCCGCCGGTCTGCACAAGCCCGAGCGCGTCATCGACACCCCGCAGTCCGCGACCGTCAACGTCAGCCAGGGCGGCCGCCTCGGCGAGGTCCTCAACTTCTGCGCCAACAACTACCTCGGTCTGGCCGACCACCCCGAGGTGATCGCCGCGGCCCACGCGGCCCTGGACCGCTGGGGCTACGGCATGGCGTCCGTGCGTTTCATCTGCGGTACGCAGGAGGTGCACAAGGAGCTGGAGGCGCGGCTGTCCGCCTTCCTCGGCCAGGAGGACACGATCCTGTACTCCTCCTGCTTCGACGCCAACGGCGGCGTCTTCGAGACGCTCCTCGGCGAGGAGGACGCGGTCATCTCCGACGCGCTGAACCACGCCTCGATCATCGACGGCATCCGCCTGTCCAAAGCCCGCCGCTTCCGCTATGCCAACCGCGACCTGGCGGACCTGGAGCGGCAGTTGAAGGAGGCGCAGTCCGCGCGGCGCCGGCTGATCGTCACGGACGGCGTCTTCTCCATGGACGGCTACGTGGCCCCGCTCCGGGAGATCTGCGACCTGGCCGACCGCTACGACGCGATGGTCATGGTCGACGACTCGCACGCCGTCGGCTTCGTCGGCCCGTCCGGTCGCGGCACTCCCGAGCTGCACGGCGTGATGGACCGCGTCGACATCATCACCGGCACCCTCGGCAAGGCGCTCGGCGGTGCCTCCGGCGGTTATGTCGCGGCCCGCGCCGAGATCGTGGCCCTGCTCCGCCAGCGCTCTCGGCCGTACCTCTTCTCGAACACCCTCGCTCCGGTGATCGCGGCGGCCTCCCTGAAGGTCCTCGACCTGCTCGAGTCGGCGGACGACCTGCGGGTCCGGCTCGCCGAGAACACCGAGCTGTTCCGCCGCCGTATGACCGAGGAGGGCTTCGACGTCCTCCCGGGCGACCACGCCATCGCGCCGGTGATGATCGGCGACGCGGCGCGGGCCGGCCGCTTGGCCGAGCTGCTTCTGGAGCGCGGGGTGTACGTGATCGGCTTCTCCTACCCGGTCGTGCCGCAGGGACAGGCCCGGATCCGCGTCCAGCTGTCGGCCGCGCACTCCACGGCGGACGTGAACCGCGCGGTGGACGCGTTCGTCGCGGCGCGGGCGGAACTCGACGCCTGACGGGGGCGGAACCGGAGCCCTGAGAGGGCGGACGGGAACGCCTCTCCGGGGTGGCTCAAAACCACCCGGACAATTGCGATAATCATTCGCATGATCGAAGCGCGGCGGCTCCACATCCTCCGTGCGGTGGCCGACCACCCCCCGGGGACCGCCGGCCCCCCCCCGCGGGATATAAACCCCCCCGCCGGGGACCCCCACCAGTCG
>NZ_JBHYKH010000456.1:1243-7416 GCF_042741275.1 Streptomyces sp. NPDC058964 | reverse complement strand
GCCCCGGCTGCGCCGCATGGCCGAATCGGCGGACCTGGTGCGGGAACGGACGTCCGCCGCGTGCGCCTTCTGGCGAATCGGCGGTGACCCGGAAGCCGTGCTTCCGGTCCTCCGGTCCGCCTGGACGGAGAACCCCGGCACACGCGGCACGATCGCGTCCTGCCTCGTGGAGGCGGGCCCGCAAGGCGCACCCCTGTGGGACCTGGTGAGCACGGAACTGACCGCCCCGCGCCGCCACACGGCCCGTACGGGCGGGTACGCAAGCCACGGCATCCCGAAGGACGAGAAGCTGCTGAGAACGTGCCGGGAGGTGCTGCGAGGCGGGTAGGGAGCATGGTGCGCCAAGGCATGACGGGGCATCGGACGCACGGGGCACGTGTCCGCGCACCCGAACCTCTGCGTCGGCACGTATTCCCGCTGGGGACCGTCGGTCCGGCGCAGCCTCGGCGGGCCGGGCGTCGCGCCGGTTGCGGACCGGGGGAGCCGCCGCACGCGGGAGTCGCGTCGTCCCGGCGGCCCGCCCCGGCTCAGCCGGTCATCCGCCCCCACTGCGGGCCCAGCCTCGCCCACTCCGCGTCCCAGTGGTCCATGCGCCGTCGTTCGAGCCGGGCGCACAGGGCGCGGCCAGCGATGAAGGGGACCGCCGCCGTGCTCACGCCGGCCAGGACGCCGATGAAGGCGGAGCGGAAGTGGGCCTGGGACATACTGGCGGGTCTGGTGACGAGGTGGCCCTGCGGGTCCGTCCAGACGGTGACCGGGGCGCCGTCCGCGCTGCCGGGGGCGACCCGCGCCTGCCCGCTGTGCGACGAGCCGTCGGCCACCTTCCAGCGCACCTTGGCCCACACCCGCTCGCCCGCGCCGGTCCCGGTGTCCGAGCCGGAGGTTCCCGGTGCCTTCCCGACGACCCGGGCCACGACCGGGCGCCACTCGACGCGTTCCCGGGCCAGGCTGTACTCCACCGACCGGGCCGTCACCAGACCGGCGAGCACCCCGGCCAGGACGGTGAGCAGCCAGGCTCCGAGCACCACCCAGGCCTCCACCATGTCGGCACGACGCCGGAGCGGGTTGCGCCGCCAGCGCCACAGCCACACCTTCGGACCACGGAACGCCATCAACGGCATCCTCCTCACGAGCGCACGGACAGGCCGGACCGCCCTCCCATACGGGAGAGGTCCGCTCGTTGCTCACGGCGAGCCCCCGGACCGACGGTCGCACGGCACACCGGTCCCGCGCAGGCGTCTGCCCCAACGGGCCCCGGATTTTCGCGCCAGACCGACACCACGCGTCCTACCTGCGGCGACACCGGATCCAGGGGTGACTGTCAGTGGCGGGGTGCAGACTGGCCGGTGTCTGAAGAACTATCGGTGACGACGACGTCCCGGAGGTGGTCGGCATGACCGAGGTACTGCTCGCCGTAGGCACCCGGAAGGGGCTCTTCATCGGGCGGCGGCGAGGTGGCACCTGGGAGTTCGACGAGAATCCCTGTTTCAACGCCCAGGCGATCTATTCGGTCGCCGTCGACACGCGCGGCGGCACTCCGCGACTGCTGGCCGGAGGGGACAGCTCGCACTGGGGCCCGTCCGTGTTCCACTCCGACGACCTGGGCCGGACCTGGACCGAGCCGTCCCGGCCGGCCGTCAAGTTCCCCAAGGACACCGGCGCTTCGCTGGAGCGGGTCTGGCAGCTGCACCCGGCGGCGGCCGAGCCGGACGTGGTCTACGCGGGCACGGAACCGGCCGCCCTGTACCGGTCGGAGGACCGCGGGGAGAGCTTCGAGCTCGTCCGCCCGCTGTGGGAACACCCCACGCGCTCACGCTGGGTGCCCGGCGGCGGTGGCGAGGGGCTGCACACCGTGGTGACCGACCGGCGTGACCCGCAGGCGGTCACTGTCGCCGTGTCCACGGCCGGGGTGTTCCGCACCACGGACGGCGGCGCGAGCTGGACGCCGTCCAACTCCGGTGTGTCCGCGGTGTTCCTGCCGGACCAGAACCCGGAGTTCGGCCAGTGCGTGCACAAGATCGCCCAGGACGCGGCCTCCCCGGACCGGCTGTACCTGCAGAACCACTGGGGGGTGTACCGGAGCGACGACGCGGGCGCGCACTGGACCGACATCGGCGGGGGGCTGCCGTCCACGTTCGGCTTCGCGGTGGCCGCCCACCCGAGCCGGGGCGACACGGCGTACGTCTTCCCGATCAACGCCGATGCCGACCGGGTGCCCGCCGGCCACCGCTGCCGGGTGTTCCGCACGGCGGACGCGGGCAAGAGCTGGGAGCCGCTGTCGGCCGGGCTGCCGGCGGAGGACCACTACGGCACGGTGCTGCGGGACGCCCTGTGCACGGACGACGCCGACCCGGCGGGCGTGTACTTCGGCAACCGCAACGGCGAGGTGTACGCCTCGGCGGACGACGGCGACAGCTGGCGGCAGTTGGCCTCCCACCTGCCGGACGTGCTGTGCGTGCGGGCCGCGGTCGTCGGCTGATGCCGGAAGCCGTGAGGAAGGGGGGGTTCCGGTCAGCCGTGCCGACGGTTCGGTCAGCCTCGGTAGGCCCAAGAGGGGGCCCGCAACAGGGCCCCCTGGTCACGATGGAGTGCTGCACGTCATCGTGGCGCGGTGGCCCGTACTCGGATGTGTCCCGTCCTCTGAGGAACGGCCGGTGAAGACTCTCGCGCGACCAGAAGCTCGTCCAGCGAGAGTCCGGCACCCCCGGCAGGAGGCCACCGCCCGCCAAGCCATCACTGCGCAATATGCGCTACGGCAGTCGCCAGTCCACCGGCTGCGCACCCTGTCGCAGCAGCAAATCGTTGGCCCGGCTGAACGGACGCGAGCCGAAAAAGCCGCGGTCCGCCGACATCGGCGACGGGTGCGCGGACTCAATCGCCGGAAGATCCCCCAGCAACGGCCGCAGATTGCGCGCGTCACGCCCCCACAGGATGGACACCAGCGGCTTGCCGCGCCCGGCGAGGGCCCGGATCGCCTGCTCGGTGACCTCCTCCCAGCCCTTGCCCCGGTGCGCCGCGGGCTTGCGCGGGGCCGTCGTCAACGCCCTGTTGAGCAACAGCACACCCTGCTGCGTCCACGGGGTCAGATCGCCGTTCGACGGCCTGGGCAACCCGAGGTCGGCGTGCATCTCCCGGAAGATGTTCTCCAGACTCCCCGGCAACGAACGCACTTCGGGCGAGACCGCGAAACTCAACCCGATCGCCATACCCGGTGTGGGGTAGGGATCCTGGCCCACGATCAGGACGCGGACGTCGTCGAAAGGCTGCTGGAAGGCCCGCAGGACGTTCGCCCCGGACGGCAGGTAGGTCCGGCCCGCCGCTATCTCGGCCCGGAGGAAGTCCCCCATGGCCGCGATGCGTTCAGCCACAGGTTCAAGAGCCTTCGCCCAGCCTGCTTCAACAAGTTCATGCAAGGGTCGTGGTGCCACGGCGCCTCACTCTACTGGTGGGTGCCATGCCCCGGCACACCACAGAAGCACTCACGCGCGGCCGCCGCCCCTGGCGCTAGTCTTCCTCCTCGTCGAGATCCTCGAACCGGTCGAGCAGATCACGCAGCCGGCCACCGGGAAGGAGAGGGGAGCCCGTTGCATCCCGTGGTCAAGCCACTCCGCCACCGTCATCACGCCTGTTCAGCCCCTCGTACTCGATACGCGGATCCTGGAACTCCCGCACACGCGGTGGGGCTGTCGTTCTCCGTCGCGCCCGAAGTCCGTCCGCTGCCGCCCGGTCTGGACAACATCTTCCGGGAGCTGAACACCGACCTGGCCCTGCCGCGGCCGTCCAACGGCGGTCTGACGCCGTGGCCTCGGCAGGGCGTGCTGCTGCTCAACAGGGCGCTCACCACGGCCCCGCGCAGGTCGGGTTCGCACCGGGGCAAGGGCTGGGAGGAGGTCACCGAGCAGGCGGTCCGGGCCCTGGCCGGACGCGGCAAGCCGCCGGTGTCCAATCTGCGGCCGCTGATCGGCAGTCTGCCGGCGACGGAGTCCGCGCACCGCTCGCCCAGGTCGGCCGACCGCGGCTTCTTCGGCTCCCGCCCGTTCAGCCAGGCCAACGACTTCCTGATGCGCCAGGGGGCACAACCGGTGGACTGGCGCCTGCCGTGACCGGTGGCGCGGGGGACGGATCCGGCTTCCTCGCCGTCGACTCGGGAGGCTCGGGCCTCCGCGCCGTGGTCGGGATTCCCGGCCGGGGGCTGTCGGCCGTTCGGGAGTCGAGGGAGCCGGTCAGGACCGGTGCGCGCGGGATCGACCCGGGGCATCTGCTGGAGCAGCTCCTGCCCATGGCCCGTGCCCTGGCCGACGAGGTGGCTCCGGCCGGGCTGGACACCGCCGTCGTCGGCGCCGCCGGGTTCGCCACCCTGGGCGACGCGCTGCGGGCCGAGCTGCCGGGTGCGCTGGCCCGGGAACTCGGCGTGCGCTCCGTCGCGCTCGCCGCCGACGCCGTCACCGCCTATGTGGGCGCGCTCGGCCCGCGCCCCGGCGCCGTGATCGCCGCCGGTACGGGGCTGATCGCGATCGGCACCGACCTGACCCGATGGCGGCGGGCGGACGGCTGGGGCCATCTGCTGGGCGACTGCGGCAGCGGCGCCTGGATCGGGCGGGCCGGTCTCGAGGCGGCGCTGCGCGCCCATGACGGACGGGACGGCGGCTCCGCACGACTGCTGGCCTGCGCCGAGGAGCTGTTCGGCCCGATGCCCGGGCTGCCGGGCCGGCTCTACCCGCGCTCCGACCGCGCCGCCGTGCTCGCCTCCTTCGCGCCCCGGGTCGCCGCCTGCGCGGAGGCCGACCCGGTCGCGGCGGACATCCTGCGCACGGCTGCCCGGCACATGGCCGACTCCGCCGCTGCCGTGTGCCCCACCGCGGGCGAGCCGCGCATCGCTCTGACCGGTGGCCTGTTCAGGACGGGTGATCCGCTGCTCGTACCCCTGGGCGAGGAGTTGGCCGCGCGGCTGCCGCACGCTCGCCGGGTCCCGGCCGAGGGGGACCCGCTGCACGGCGCGGTGCAGGTGGCGACCGGTCTGGCGGCCGGACGGCTCACTCTGCCGGGTGAAGAGACGATGTTGTACGTCGTGACCGGAAAAGGTGATTGATCCTGCTGGTGGAGTAACTGTCCGACAAGTACCTGGATCGCTTGCGTTTCGCGCGTAACTCATCAGACAAAACCGGACGGATACCGCTCACCTGCACCCTCCCCGAACAGGGGAGCCCAGAGAGCCACTAACATGCGGCTCCATGAGCTCCCCCACTGGGCCCGCGTCCGGCCTGCCAGTACGAATGCCGCGACCCCGCCAGCCCGGACGGCACCGCCGCCCCGAACCGCTGGTGGCTCCCGAGGGCGCGCCCGCGCTCGTCCTCGCGGTGCCGGGCACGCCCAGCGCCGCAACGCGCAGCCTCGCCGAGGAGGTCGTGAGCATCGCCCGCTCCGAGCTGCCCGGCCTGGATGCCCGGATCGGGTACCTGGACGGGGACGACGCCGAGTTCCTCGCGCTGTCGTCCGTCCTCGCGCACGCCGCCGAGGAGCGCACCGCCCGCTACGAGCAGGCGATCGCCGCCGGTGTCGAGGCCAAGGAGCCCGACGGCCCGGTCGCAGTCGTCGTTCCGCTGCTGGCCGGTCCGGACAGCGCGCTGCTGCGCCGGGTGCGCCAGGCCGTCATGGACAGCCGGGTCGCCGCCGATCTGACCGACGTCCTCGGCCCGCACCCGCTGCTCGCCGAGGCCCTGCACGTGCGCCTGTCCGAGGCGGGCCTCGCCCGCGCCGACCGCGCCCGTCTGTTCACCGTGGCGACCGCCGCGGACGGCATCATCCTCGCCTCCGTGGGCGGCGACGAGGCCGTCCAGGCGGCCGGTATCACGGGCATGCTGCTCGCCGCGCGGCTCGCCGTGCCGGTGATGGCGGCGGCTCTGGACCAGGAGGGTGCGATCAGCTCCGTGGCCGAGCAGCTGCGGGCCTCGGGCTCGCAGCAGCTGGCGCTGGCGCCGTACCTGGTCGGCCCGGAGATCGAGCCCGGCCTGCTGGAGGCGGCGGCCGCCGAGGCCGGCTGCGCGACGGCCGAGGCGCTGGGTGCGTACCCGGCGATCGGCAAGCTCGCTCTGGCCAAGTACACGACGACGCTGGGCATCGCACCGCAGCAGCCGCAGGGGGCCCCGGTCCGCTGACGCACCACGGCACCCGTA
>NZ_JBHYKH010000456.1:0-1233 GCF_042741275.1 Streptomyces sp. NPDC058964 | reverse complement strand
GGCCCGGCCCCCCCCCCGCGCCCGGGTGCGGCGCCGGCCCCCCGCGGGGGCGGGGGGGCCCCCCCCCCCCGTGCGCGGGGGATCCGCGGCCGGTCGGCGGCGGGCTCAGCCGAATACCACGCAGGAGGCCGCGGGCACGGCCACCGCGCCGTCGTAGCGCGGCATCCCGGTCTCCGGTTCGATCGCGAACCAGGTCACCTCGCCGGAGCGCTCGTTGGCCGTGTAGAGGAAGCCGCCGGACTCCGCGAGGGCGCGCGGCCAGTGGCCGCCGCAGGGCACCGTTCCGGTCAGCCGCAGCCCCTCCCCCTCGACGGCGAACACGGAAAGGACGTCCTCGCCGCGGGTCGCGGTCCACACGAAGCGGCCGTCGGGTGAGGCGACGATGCCGGAGGGGTAGGCGTCGCCGGCCGGAGCGCCGGGCAGGACCGGTGTCTCGGTCAGCGGCTTCAGGGATCCGCTCGCGGCGTCCCAGCGGCACACGGTGACGGTCGGGGTGAGTTCGTTGACGACGTAGGCGTACCCACCGCCCGGGTGGAAGGCCAGGTGGCGGGGGCCGGAGCCGGGGCGCAGGGCGATCTCGCGGTGCAGCGCGAGCGTGCCCCGGTCCAGGGCGCACACCCGTACCGAGTCCGTACCGAGGTCGACGCTGACGGCCCAGCGGCCGCTGGGATCGGGCTGGACGTGGTGGGCGTGCGGGCCGCGCTGGCGGCGCTCGTGCGGGCCGGATCCGGTGTGCTGGAGCCGGCCGGACGGGATGGGGGCCAGGGTGCCGTCCGCCCGCAGGGGCACGGCGGTGACGCTGCCGGAGCCGTAGTTGGCGGTGAGGACGTGTCCGGCGTGCAGGCTGAGGTGCGTGGGCCCGCTGCCGCCGACCGGCACCGGCGGACCGGCGAGCCGCGGCTTGTCGCTCTCGACGCGGTACGCGGCCACCGCACCGTCGGTGGTCTCGCTGACGGCGTACAGCGTGTCGCCGTCGGAGGAGAGGGCGAGGTACGACGGGTCGGGGACGGCGTCGACGCTCGCGAGCACCGCCAGCGCGCCGGTGTGCGGGTGGACGGCGGCCGTGACGACGCCCGGGCCCCCCGCCGCCGTGAACGACCCGATGAACGCCCTGCGCCGCCTGCCGTCGTCTGCCACAGCTGTCCCCTCTCGGTCCGAGCCAGTCCGGGGCCGCCTCCGGGGCCGCTTCCGGGGTCACGCCGGGATCGTGTCCGGGGTCACAGGGGTGGGTGG
>NZ_JBHYKH010000455.1:1951-7436 GCF_042741275.1 Streptomyces sp. NPDC058964 | reverse complement strand
GGCCAAGCCCGCGCCCGTCGGCCCGCGCAGCGGCGGACGCGGCGGACCCGGGGTGCCGCCCCCGCCCCCGCACGACCCGGTGGTCCCGGCCCCGCCCGTCCCGGTCGGCGCGCCCGTGGGAGCGCCCGACACCGGCCCCGTCCGGCTGGCCGGGGCGCAGGTGCCCATCGGTCCCGGCCCGCGCGTCGCCGACGCCCGCGCGGCCGCCGTCAAGGCACCCCCGCCGGAAGCCGGACTGGTGGCCAACTGGTCCCGCCCCCGCCCCGGCGTCAACGGCGCCGACCCCGCCGTACCGGCGGCCCCGCCCGTGGCCCCGGAGACGGCGGCCGGCTGGCGCCCCTGGCGCTTCCGCATGTCCAACGACGTCTGGGGCACCCCGTCCGTCGACGGCGACCTCGTCTACGTCACCTCCTTCGAGGTGCACGCCCTGGACGTGGCCACCGGCCGCCGCCGCTTCAAGACCCGGGACGTGGCCTGGTCGATGGCGGTCGCGGACGGCCGTATCCATGCCTCCGACGGCCCCACCCTGTTCGCCCTGGAGGCCCGCGAGGGCGGTGACCTGTGGCGGCTGTCCACCGAGGCCTGGGTGTACTCCCTGCACGCCGACCGGGGCACGGTCGTCACCGGCACCCGCGGCGGCGGCGTCCAGGCGTGGGAGGCCTCCACCGGGCAGAAACTGTGGGAGATCACCGGCTGCCAGACCGACTTCGAGTCCCCCGAGGCCGGGCCCGCCGTCCACGACGGCACGGTCTACGTCTGGCAGGACGCCCGGCTGCGCGCCCTGGAGGCCCGCACGGGCGAGGAGCGCTGGTCGTACCCGATCGGCGACGCGGCGTCCTGCGGCGGAGTCCCCCTCCGGATCACCCACGCGCCCGACGGCTACGTCTACGTCTCGGCCGGCAGCCGCGTGCTGGCGGTCGATGTGGCGGGCGGCATGGTGCGCTGGCACTTCGAGGCCCCGGCGGTCTTCCTCAGCCCGCCCGCCTTCGTCCCCGGCCCCGCGGTCACCGGCGGCGGCATCTACCTCGCCGACTACCTGGGCACGGTGTACGCCCTCGACGCCACCGACGGCCGGGACCGCTGGCGCATCGCGACCGAGGCCCGCGCCTCCGTCGAGCCGGTCCTGGTGGCCGCGGGCCACGTCCACGTCGGTAGCGGCAAGGGCCTCTACACCCTGGACGCGGTCACCGGCACCCCCAAGTGGCGCTTCCAGTCCGGCGGCGACATCGTGGGCGCTCCGGCGGTCGCCGAGGGGCGCATCCACTTCGGCTCCACCGACCACCTGCTCTACACCCTCAAGGCCGACGACGGCCGGCTGAGATGGAAGCTGGCCACCGGCGGCGAGATCACCGGATCACCCGTGGTGAAGGACGGGGTCGTGTACGCGTGCAGCAAGGACCGCTGCGTCTACGCCCTGGACGCGGAGAAGGGGACGGGCACCGCGCGCACGACCTGAGCGGTGGAGCACGGGGACGGCCGTCGTACCAGTAGTCGCACGGAAGGGGCTGTGGACGGCGGCCGTCGTTCCTGGGAGCACAGCGTTCCGCTCCGCTCACTGCAGACGCTACGCCCCGTGTCCGGCGCTCGCACCCCGTGACGTCAGCGGGTACGGAAGTCCTGCCGTCCCCGCCCGGCGAACAGCTCCGCCTGCCGCTCGCCCGGCAGGTTCCCCAGCGCGATCAGATGCGGCGCCTGCGCGTATCCCTGCGCCCGCGCCGCCTCCCCGGCCGCCCACAGCGCCCGTACCGTGCCCTGCACGGCCTCCGGCGGGTGCCCGGCGATGACGGTCGCACAGCGTACGGCCGCCGCCAACGCCCCGCCGGGCTCGGTGACTTCGGAGACGAGCCCGATCTCGTGGGCCCGCCGGGCCCCGATCCGCTCGGCGTTGCCCATCAGCACCATCCGCGCGACCTCCCCGTACGGCATGCGCTGTGCCATCAGCAGCGACTCGTACGCGCTGACCATGCCGTACGTCGTGTGCGGGTCGAAGAAGGCGGCGGTGCTGTCGGCGACGACGAAGTCCGACTCCCCGAGCAGATAGAAGGCGCCCCCGCAGGCCATTCCGCGCACGGCGGCGACGACGGGCTTCCACAGGTCGTTCGTCTTCGGGCCGATCGCGATCAGCGGATCGTCCTGCATGTACGGCGACGAGGGCTGGGGCACCACGGCGTCCCGGTCCAGACCGGTGCTGAAGGCCCGCTCCCCGGCACCGGTGAGCACGACGGCCCGCACCTCGTCGTCGAACCTCAGTCCGCGCCAGGTGTCGGCGAGTTCCCTCGCCATGGCCAGATCGATGGCGTTGAGCCGTTCCGGCCGGTCGAGGGTGACGACGGCGACTCCGGTGTCCTTGTCGGCGCTGACGCTCAGGGTGCCGCTCATGGCCGCTCCAGGATCCACTGCGGCAGCCCGCCTACGGGATCGAACACCGCCTGCACCCGTGCGCCGATCCGGACCCGGCTCTCCGCGACGGAGTCGAGCGCCGCCCCGGCCTCGCTGACGAGACTGCCCACGAGCCGTATCCGGGGCAGCTCGTCGAGCTCGACGAGGACGACGTTGTACGGCGCCAGCGCGGCGTAGTCGGGCAGCAGCGGCGGATGGGGACGGACGTACGACCAGATGCGTCCGCGCCCTTCCGTCTTCCGCCACTCGCTCACGAAGGACCGGCAGTACGGGCAGCAGGGCCGGGGCGGGAAGCGGGGCTCGCCACAGTCGCCGCAGGTCTGGACGCGCAACTCGCCCCGGGCGGCGTACTCCCAGAAGGGGGCACCGTCGGAGTCGGTGACGGGAGACAGCACGGGGGATCAGCTCCTCAGCAGCAGAGCGGACGTGGGAACCCCCTCGCCCGCGGTGACCAGGCAGGTGGAGGCCTGCGGGACCTGGGCGGTGCTGGTCCCGCGCAGTTGCTTCACGCCCTCGTTGATGAGGTTGAAGCCGTGCACGTACGCCTCGGAGAGCCCGCCTCCGCCCGTGTTGAGCGGCAGCCGCCCGCCGATCTCCAGGGCGCCCCCCTCGGTGAACGCCCCGCCCTCACCCCGCCCGCAGAAGCCGTAGCCCTCCAGCGACAGCGGGATCAGCGGGGTGAACGCGTCGTAAATCTGGGCGACGTCCACGTCCTCGGGCGTGAGGTCGGCGTGCTTCCACAGATGGCGGGCGGCGGTCCAGGCCGGGCCGGTGAGGGGGTCGTCGTTCCAGTAGTTCACCATGCCGTGGTGCTGGGCGGGCAGCCCCTGGGCGGCGGAGTGGACGTACACGGGCGCCTGCCGGCAGTCCCGCGCCCGCTCGGCGGAGACGACCACACACGCCAGGGCGCCGTCCGTCTCCAGGCAGTTGTCGAAGAGGCAGAGCGGCTCACTGATCCACCGGGAGGTCATGTACATCTCGCGGGTCAGCGGCCGTTCGTACATGATCGCGTCCGGGTTCTGGTTGGCCCGGTTCCGGCAGGCGAGGGCGACGTTGAAGAGATGATCCCTGGTCGCGCCGTACTCGTGCATGTAGCGACGGGCGAGCATCGCGATCTCGTCGACCGGCCGCAGGAGCCCGAAGGGCCGGGTCCACTGGGCGGGCGTGGGCAGCTGCACGGCGGTGTTGGTCCACGGCCGCGGGCCGCTGCCCCGCTTCCGGGACCGCCAGGCGACGCCCACGGTGGCCTGCCCGCTCGCGATGGCGGCGGCGAGGTGTGCGACGGTGGCGCAGGAGCCGCCGCCCCCGTACCCGACCTTGCTGAAGAACGTGAGGTCCCCGAAACCGACGGCCTTGGCGAGCTCGACCTCCTCCGTCTCCTCCATGGTGAAGGAGGCGAGGGCGTCGACCTCACCGGGGTCGATCCCGGCGTCGTCGAGGGCGGCGAGAACCGCACGGCAGGCGAGGGTCCTCTCGTCCTCCGGCAGGCGTTTGGCGAAGGCCGTCTGGCCTATGCCGACGATGGCGGTGGCGTCCTTGAGCCCTGAACTTCCCATGCCCTGCGCACCTCCGGGACGCTCTCCAGCTGCTGACAGCCCGTCAGGCTACAGCTAATCTGACGGACAGTCAGCTATGCATTGCGGAGGGGCTGGTTGGTCGTGCGCGGTGACATGGAATGGGGCAGCATCCCGGGCCTGGTCCGGTCGGCGGCGGAGCGGCACGCGGACGCCGAGGCGGTGGTGGAGGGCCGTACCAGGATCTCGTACGCGGAACTGGGCGCGCGGGTGGAGCGCGCGGCGGCGGCCTGCGTCGCGAGCGGGCTGGAGGTCGGCGACCGGGTGGCGATCTGGGCGCCCAACTCCCTGGACTGGATCGTCTCGGCGCTCGGGGCGGTGTCGGCGGGCGCGGTCCTGGTTCCGCTGAACACCCGGTTCAAGGGGACGGAGGCGGCGGACGTGCTGCGCCGCAGCGGAGTCCGGCTCCTGTTCGTGACGGGCACGTTCCTGGGCACGTCGTACGTGGCGTCGCTGCGCCGCGCGGCGGGGGACGGGGACGGAGCGGGTCCCCTGCGCGGGCTTCCGGCACTGGAGCAGGTGGTCGTCCTGGCCGACGACGCCCCGGCCGACTTCCGGACCTGGAAGGACTTCCTGGCGGCGGGGGAGGGCGTCGGCGCCGCGGAAGTGCGGCGCCGGGCGGGCGAGGTGGACGGCTCCTCCCTCTCGGACATCGTCTTCACGTCGGGTACGACGGGCCGCGCGAAGGGCGCGACGATCACTCACGCGCAGACGCTGAGGGCGTACGAGATCTGGGCGGACCTGGCGGGACTGCGCTCGTCCGACCGCTATCTGATCGTGAACCCCTTCTTCCACACCTTCGGCTACAAGGCCGGGGTGATCGCGTGCCTGATGCGCGGCGCGACGATGATCCCGCAGCCGGTCTTCAACGTGGACACGGCGCTCGCGAACATAGCGGCGGAGCGGGTGTCGGTCCTGCCGGGTCCGCCGACCCTGCACCAGTCGCTCCTCGACCACCCGGCCCGGGACGCGCACGACCTCTCGGCGCTGCGCCTGGTGGTGACGGGCGCGGCGGTGGTGCCGCTGCGGCTGGTGGAACGCCTGCGCGGCGAACTGAACGTGGACACCGTCCTGACGGCGTACGGCCTGTCGGAGGCGAGCGGCATCGTCACGATGTGCCGCCGCGGGGACGATCCCACGGTGATCGCGTCGACGTCCGGCCGCGCGATACCCGGAACGGAGGTGCGGGTGGACGCGGCACCGGGACAGCCCGGCGAGGTGCTGGTCCGCGGCTTCAACGTCATGCGGGGCTACTACGAGGACGAGGCGGCGACGGCGGAGACGATGACGGCGGACGGCTGGCTGCGGACCGGGGACGTCGGGATCCTGGACGACTCCGGCAACCTGCGCATCACCGACCGCCTGAAGGACATGTTCATAGTCGGCGGCTTCAACGCGTACCCGGCGGAGATAGAACAACTCCTGGGCCTGCACCCCGACGTGGCCGACGTGGCGGTCATCGGCGTCCCGGACGCCCGCCTCGGCGAGGTCGGCAAGGCCTTCGTGGTCCG
>NZ_JBHYKH010000455.1:1378-1941 GCF_042741275.1 Streptomyces sp. NPDC058964 | reverse complement strand
GGCCGAGGTGGTGTTCTGGGGCGCCCCGCCCCCCCCCCGGGGGTGGGGCGCATCGGCTTTGGTGCGCCGCCGGCCGGGAGCAACGGCAACGGCGGACGACCTGATCGCCTGGTCCCGACGGGAGATGGCGAACTACAAGGTGCCGAGGGCGGTGGAGTTCGTGGCGGAACTGCCGCGGAATGCGAGCGGGAAGGTGGTGAAGGGGGAGTTGCGAGGGCGGTGACTTGGGAGGTGGTTCGATGTACACGCTTTCGATCTTGTGAGGCAAGTGAACGAGGCGTGAGTGGCGCGTGAATGGGTATGCGCGGTCGGCGCGGGGTCAGCGCAGCCGGCACACCTGAATCTCCCCGATCGTGCGCGCAGGCCGGTGGAAGACGTCCTCGGCGCTGTAGCGCCCCGCGTGGAGCGGATCACGTGGGCGATGTGCTCCAACGGCACGGCGATCTCTGCCGGCGGTAAGAGAGGCTTGCGGACGAGGACATGCCTCGGGCGCGGGGGGCGCCCCACCCCCCCCCCGCGGCCCATACCCCAGGGGTTGGGTATATGATTGCGGCGACGGGCAC
>NZ_JBHYKH010000455.1:0-1368 GCF_042741275.1 Streptomyces sp. NPDC058964 | reverse complement strand
AAAAATTTCTTTGTGTGTCGGCCGCTTCTTGTGTTTAAAACACACTGGGTTGGCGCACGAGCAACTCCCCCGCCCGCGGCGGCCTCCCCTCCGCGCCGCCGCGGCCGATCCCCGTCGGGATGAGACTTACTTGCCGTCCAGGTCCAGGGCGGGCGGGGCCGGCATGTGGTTGTCCATCGTCTTGATCACGTCTGCGGCCGGTTCGGCCGGCATGTGGTTGTCGAGCGTTGTGACCGTCTCGTCCGCCGCGGGCTCGCTGGGCATGTGGTTGTCCAGCGGAGTGGCGGCCGCGTCCTTCTTCGTGTCGCTCATGTGCTTGCGTCCTCTGTTGTGGTGACGAGTCAGGAACGCCCGCCCGGAAGCTCCCCCGAGGGCCGCCGGACGGGCGTTCGGAGCCGCACATTAACCGGTCTGGCTCCGGGTCCGACCATCTGCCCCCCGACGCGATGGTCTGACAGGTACGAGCGTGCCAGGGGGCGATAAACGAATGCTGAACGTCCGTGACGCGATGGTGGAAAGGCCGGGTTCCCTACGCGGCAGCAGCCGAGTTGAGCAGGGCCTTCACCTCGCTGGCCTCACTGGCGCAGTTCTGTTCGTAGAGGTTGAGAGCCTCGCGCCAGCACGCCTTCGCCCGGTCCGCCTGCCCCAGGGCCGAGAGTGCGCGTCCCAGGAGCGTCAGAACGTTGCCGCGCATCCGGTCACCACCGATGCATCCCAGGGCGAGGGCCTGCTCGGCGTGCTGGGCGGCCTCCGTGGGGCGGTGTGCCGCCATGTGCACCTCGGCGATACGGAAGTTGGTCGCCCCCTCCCACAGGCGCTGCCTGTGATCGCCGAAGATCGCCAGAGCCTCGGAGAACTGACCGAGTGCCTCGCGGTGGCGGCCCGCCTTGGTCAGAGCGACACCCACGGCGAAGTGGCCGTTGGCGAGGCGCATCGTCCTGCCCAACTCGATGTACACCGCGAGGCCCTTCTGCGCGATCTCGACCGCCTCCGCGACGTTCCCCGCACCCAGATGAGCGCGCGACAGGTTGGACAGGGCAGACGCTTCGCTGCCTCGGTTCCCGGCTTCCCTGAAACCGAGGATGGCTTGGCCGAAGAGAATCCTGCCCTCCGCGAAGCGTCCCTGGTGCAGGCAGATGATGCCCCGGTTGTTCGCCACCCAGCTCGCGGCGGTCGCGTCCCGCTCCGCGGTCGCCAACTCCATCGCGACCCGTGCTTCGGTCTCCGCGTGCGGAAAACCCCCCGAGTCCACAATCACAAACGGGAGGACCGGCCGCCCCCAGGCCACGGCCCCCCCCGCCCCCCCCCCCACCGGCCCCACCGGCCGGGCCCCGCGCCGCCCGTCTCCGGCACCGCGGAGGTGTACGT
>NZ_JBHYKH010000454.1:0-7439 GCF_042741275.1 Streptomyces sp. NPDC058964 | reverse complement strand
CCGTGAGTGTTCTCTATCCCCCCCCGGGGGGGGGGCCCACGGGCCCCCCCCCCCCCCCCCCCCGGGCCGGGGGGGGGGGGGGGGGCCCCGCCCCCCCCCCCCCCCCCGCGGCTCCGGCATGACGCGCCCGGCGGGGTCTCAGCCGGGGATGTTGTCGAACGGGGCGGTCAGCTGGCGCAGCAGCGCGGCCAGTTCGCCGCGCTGGGCGCGGGAGAGCTCCGCGAGGATCGCCCGTTCCTGGTCCAGCAGGCCGGCCAGGGCCTGGTCGGCGCGGTCGCGGCCCTCGTCCGTCAGGCGCACCAGCACGCCGCGCCGGTCGCTCGGGTCGGGCAGCCGTTCCACCAGGCCTTTCTTCGCCAGGCGGTCGATCCGGTTCGTCATCGTGCCCGAGGTGACGAGGGTCTGCGTCAGCAGCTGCCCCGGCGAGAGCTGGTACGGGGTTCCCGCGCGCCGGAGCGCGGTCAGGACGTCGAACTCCCAGGGCTCCAGCTGGTGCTCGGAGAAGGCGAGCCGGCGCGCCCGGTCCAGGTGCCGGGCCAGCCTGCTCACCCGGCTGAGCACTTCGAGCGGTTCCACGTCGAGGTCCGGGCGCTCCCGGCGCCACGCAGCGACCAGCCGATCGACCTCGTCCTCCATGACGATCAGTGTAGTGGTTGTGTCGACATGAAGTCTCTTGATGTCGAGTTTCTTGACATCAAGATAAGTGTGGGGGGAGAGTGGAGGACATGACCAAACCGACCTGGGACCCCGCCCAGTACCTCCGCCACGCCGGCCACCGCGCCCGCCCCTTCGCCGACCTCCTCGCCCGGATCCCCGGCCTGCCCGGCGACCCGCCCCGCATCGCCGACCTCGGCTGCGGTCCCGGCAACGTCACCGCCCTGCTCGCCGAACGCTGGCCCACCGCGCACATCACCGGCTACGACAACTCGCCCGCGATGCTCGACAGGGCTCACGCCGATCACGAGGGCCCCACGACGGGCGGCGGCCGCCTGGACTTCGCCGAGGCCGACGCACGGACCTGGACCCCCGCGGAACCGCACGACCTGATCGTCAGCAGCGCCACCCTCCACTGGGTACCCGCCCACGCCGACCGCTTCACCGACTGGATCGAGGCGCTCACACCCGGCGGCACCTTCGCCTTCCAGGTCCCCGACAACATCGATGCCCCGCTGCACGCCCTGATGCGCGAACTCGCCGCCACCGCCCGCTGGAAGGGCCGCCTCGCCGACGTCCTGCGCCCCGAGGACTCCGTGCACACCCCCGGCGCCTACCTCGACCGGCTCGCCCGCCTCGGCTGCGCCGCCGACGTGTGGCAGACCACCTACTTCCACGTCCTGGAGGGCGAGGACCCCGTCCTCGAGTGGGTCAAGGGCACCGGACTGCGCCCCGCGCTCACCGCGCTCGCCGACGACCCCGAAGCGAGGGACGCCTTCGTGGCCGAGTACCGGGACCTGCTGCGGGACGCGTACCCGAGCGCCCCGTACGGCACCGTGCTCCCCTTCCGCCGCCTGTTCGCCGTCGCACGGAAGGCCGCCTGATGCTCGCCGCCGTCGACCATGTCCAGCTCGCCGCCCCGCCCGGCTCCGAGAACCTGCTGCGTACGTACTACGTCGACGTCCTCGGCATGACGGAACTTCCCAAACCGCCGGCGCTCGCGGCACGCGGCGGCTGCTGGTTCGAGGCGGGCTCCGTGCAGCTCCACCTGGGCATCGAGCAGGACTTCCGGCCCGCGAAGAAGGCCCACCCAGGGCTGCGGGTGACGGACATCGAGACGTACGCGGCCCGGCTGGCCGCAGGGGCGGCGCCGGTGATCTGGGACGACAGCCTCCCGGGCCACCGCCGCTTCTACTCGGAGGATCCGGTGGGGAATCGGCTGGAGTTCCTGGAGCCGGTCACAGCTCGTCGAGCGCACCAGAGGTGATGTCGATGTCCATGTCGAACGGCGCCGAGAGGTCGAGCTTGTCGTGGTGGATACCAGTGAGCTCGTAGGCCTTCTCGGCCGGGTCCAGCTCGTAGGTCCTGACCACCGGGTGCTGATTGCCTTCGGCCATCTCGACCAGCCAGAAGTGCGGGATACCGGCGGCCGCGTATTTCAGGGGCTTGTAGTCACGGTCCCGGGCTTCGGAGTCCGGGGAGACGACCTCAACAGCAAGTACGAGGTCCTCGGAGCGATACCGGCCTGCTCGCGTCCGGTGAAGGCATCCGCACGCACGACACTGATGTCGGGTTCAGGCGCGTTGCGGCGATCGAGGACGACGGTCATCTCGCGACGCACCTTCAGGCCACTGGGGACCACACGGCGCAGGCCGGCTACCAGCAGGTCGATCATGATGCTGTGGAAATCCCGCTGCGGACTCACGAAGACCAAGCTCCCGTCGATCAACTCGGTGTGCGGCGGGAGGTCCGGCAGCGTGAACAGGTCGTCGACTGTGAAGCCCTCGGGTGGCGGCACGGGCAGGTGGATGCCGGGCTCGGAGTCGTGTGCGCTGCTCGGCCCGGCAGTCATGGTGATTCCTCCCACGAGCGGGATTCTTCGGCCTGAATACCCACGGTAGTCGCCGGAACCGACAAAGGTCACCACAACGGGGGATCGAGCCCCTCAAGCCCCCTGCCGCCCCGGACGGCTCAGCTCTTCCGGTGACCTATCAGCCGAGGCTTCTGCTCCAGCCCGTCCAGCCCGTGCCACGCCAGATTCACCAGGTGCGCCGCGACCTCCGCCTTCTTCGGACGGCGCACGTCCAGCCACCACTGACCGGTCAGCGCCACCATGCCGACCAGGGCCTGCGCGTACAGCGGCGCCAGCTTCGGGTCGAAGCCCCGGCTCTTGAACTCGCGGCCCAGGATGTCCTCCACCTGGGTGGCGATGTCCGAGATCAGGGACGCGAAGGAACCCGTCGACTGCGGGATGGGCGAGTCACGGACCAGGATCCGGAAACCGTCCGTGTACTCCTCGATGTAGTCCAGCAGCGCGAACGCCGCCTGTTCGCACAGCTCGCGGGGGTGACCGGCGGTGAGGGAACTCGTCACCATGTCCAGCAGGCGCCGCATCTCGCGGTCCACCACCACCGCGTACAGGCCTTCCTTGCCGCCGAAGTGCTCGTACACCACCGGCTTGGACACCCCGGCCTTCGCCGCGATCTCCTCCACCGACGTGCCTTCGAAACCCTTCGCGGCAAACAGGGTGCGACCGATCTCCAGCAACTGCTGGCGGCGCTCGGCACCGGTCATACGGGTGCGGCGCGCTCGCCGCGGCTTGTCGGTGCTGGGGGTGCTGGAGTCGGTCGCCACGGCGTCAATCATGCCGCCTTCGCGGCCTCCGCCCCTCTCCCGGAGCCGTCTTCACCGGTGTTACGGCGCGAATCGATACGCGAGCGTGACGGCCAGCGCACGTCGTACGCCCAGCCGAGCAGCTCGAACCAGCGGATGATCCGCGCCGACGAGTCCACCTGACCCCGCTCCACACCGTGCCGCGCCGACGTGGGATCCGCGTGGTGCAGGTTGTGCCACGACTCACCGCACGACAGCACCGCCAGCCACCACACGTTCCCCGAACGGTCGCGGGACTTGAACGGCCGCTTGCCCACCGCGTGACAGATCGAATTGATCGACCACGTCACATGGTGCAGCAGCGCCACCCGTACGAGTGAACCCCAGAAGAACGCGGTGAACGCGCCCCACCAGGACATCGTCACCAGACCGCCGATCAGCGGCGGCAGCAGCAAGGACACCGCCGTCCACAGCACGAAATGCCGGGAGATCGTCCGGATCGCCCGGTCCTTGATCAGATCCGGCGCGTACTTGTCCTGCGGCGTCTGCTCCTCGTCGAACATCCAGCCGATGTGCGCCCACCACAGGCCCTTGATCAGAGCCGGAACGGTCTCACCGAACCGCCACGGAGAGTGCGGGTCGCCCTCCGCGTCCGAGAACTTGTGATGCTTGCGGTGGTCGGCGACCCAGCGCACCAGGGGACCCTCGACCGCCAGCGAACCCATGATCGCCAAAGCGATCCTCAGAGGCCGCTTGGCCTTGAACGAACCGTGGGTGAAGTAGCGGTGGAAGCCGATCGTGATGCCGTGGCAGCCCAGGAAGTAGAAGAAGACCATGAGGCCCAGGTCGAGCCAGCTCACCCCCCAGCCCCAGGCCAGCGGCAGCGCCGCCACCAGCGCGAGGAACGGCACCGTGATGAACAGCAGCAGGGTGATCTGCTCGACCGAGCGCTTCTGCTCGCCGCCCAGCGTGGCGGAGAGGAGTGAGTTGTCGTTCGCCTTCGGGGCGTCGTCGATGACATCGGAACTCGTGGTCATGGGCGTCCCCTGTGGGGTCGAGGGTTGAAACCGGTGCCGAGCAGTCGGAACCGGACGGGACTCCGGCAGGACTTCCTACGGTTACGTAACCTACGGCGTCGTAAGTATGGCAGCGCGCCGTCCGGCGGCAAGAGCCCGTGAGTCAGCGCGTCCGCATGGACACCTATCCTTGGAGTCGGTCGGACAGCGCGGTCCGCTCTGTTTTCTTCCCGGATGTCCGGCCCGTATGCGGCACCTGCCGCTCGGCAGACACCGGGTTCCCTCCCAGACGAGCTTCAACACTGCAAGGAGCCGCACCTGTGAGCAGTGCCGACGACCAGACCACCACGACCAGCAGTGAGCTGCGCGCCGACATCAGGCGACTGGGTGACCTCCTGGGCGAGTCCCTCGTCCGACAGGAGGGACCCGAGCTCCTCGAGCTCGTCGAGAAGGTCCGCCGTCTCACCCGCGAGGACGGAGAAGCCGCCGCCGAGCTGCTGCGGGGCACCGAACTGGAGACCGCGGCCAAGCTGGTCCGCGCCTTCTCCACCTACTTCCACCTCGCCAACGTCACCGAACAGGTCCACCGCGGCCGCGAACTGCGCGCCCGGCGCGCGGCGGAGGGCGGCCTCCTCGCCCGTACCGCCGACCGCCTCAAGGACGCCGACCCCGAGCACCTGCGGCAGACCGTCCGGCACCTCAACGTCCGCCCGGTCTTCACCGCCCACCCCACCGAGGCCGCACGCCGTTCGGTCCTCAACAAGCTCCGGCGCATCGCCGTACTCCTCGAGACCCCCGTCATCGAGGCCGACCGCCGCCGCCACGACATCCGCCTGGCCGAGAACATCGACCTCGTCTGGCAGACCGACGAACTGCGCGTCGTACGCCCCGAACCCGCCGACGAGGCCCGCAACGCGATCTACTACCTCGACGAACTCCACGCCAACGCCGTCGGCGACGTCCTCGAGGACCTCACCGCGGAACTCGAACGCGTCGGCGTCCACCTCCCCGACGACACCCGTCCCCTCACCTTCGGCACCTGGATCGGCGGCGACCGCGACGGCAACCCCAACGTCACCCCCAACGTGACCTGGGACGTCCTCATCCTCCAGCACGAACACGGCATCAACGACGCCACGGAGATGATCGACGAACTGCGCGGCCTGCTGTCCCAGTCCATCCGCTACACCGGTGCCACCGAGGAACTCCTGGAGTCCCTGCGCGCCGACCTCGAGCTGCTGCCCGAAATCAGCCCCCGCTACAAGCGGCTCAACGCCGAGGAGCCCTACCGGCTCAAGGCCACCTGCATCCGGCAGAAGCTCGCCAACACCAAGCAGCGCCTCGCCAAGGGCACCCCGCACCAAGCGGGCCGCGACTACCTCGGCACCGCCGAACTCCTCCAGGACCTGCGGATCATCCAGACCTCCCTGCGCGAACACCGCGGCGGACTCTTCGCCGACGGCCGCCTGGCCCGCATCATCCGCACCCTGGCCGCCTTCGGCCTCCAGCTCGCCACCATGGACGTACGCGAACACGCGGACGCCCACCACCACGCCCTCGGCCAGCTCTTCGACCGCCTCGGCGAGGAGTCCTGGCGCTACGCCGACATGCCTCGCGAGTACCGCGCCAGGCTCCTCGCGAAGGAACTCCGCTCCCGCAGGCCCCTCGCGCCCACCCCGGCCCCCGTCGACGCGGCCGGCGAGAAGACCCTCGGCGTGTTCCTGACCGTCAAGAAGGCTCTGGAGATCTTCGGCCCCGAGGTCATCGAGTCCTACATCATCTCCATGTGCCAGGGCGCCGACGACGTCTTCGCCGCGGCCGTACTCGCCCGCGAGGCCGGACTCATCGACCTGCACGCCGGCTGGGCCAAGATCGGCATCGTGCCGCTCCTGGAGACCACCGACGAGCTCAAGGCCGCCGACACCATCCTGGAGGACATGCTCTCCGACCCCTCCTACCGGCGCCTGGTCGCGCTGCGCGGAGACGTCCAGGAGGTCATGCTCGGCTACTCCGACTCCTCCAAGTTCGGCGGCATCACCACCAGCCAGTGGGAGATCCACCGCGCCCAGCGCCGCCTGCGCGACGTCGCCCACCGCTACGGCGTCCGCCTGCGCCTCTTCCACGGCCGCGGCGGCACCGTCGGCCGCGGCGGCGGCCCCTCCCACGACGCCATCCTCGCCCAGCCCTGGGGCACCCTGGAGGGCGAGATCAAGGTGACCGAGCAGGGCGAGGTCATCTCCGACAAGTACCTGATCCCCTCCCTGGCCCGGGAGAACCTGGAACTCACGGTCGCGGCCACCCTGCAGGCCTCCGCCCTGCACACCGCACCCCGCCAGTCCGTCGAGGCCCTCGCCCGCTGGGACGCCGCAATGGACGTCGTCTCCGACGCCGCCCACGCCGCCTACCGCCGGCTCGTCGAGGACCCCGACCTGCCCGCCTACTTCTTCGCCTCCACACCCGTCGACCAGCTCGCCGACCTGCACCTCGGCTCACGGCCGTCGCGCCGGCCCGACTCCGGAGCCGGGCTCGACGGACTGCGCGCCATTCCCTGGGTGTTCGGCTGGACCCAGTCCCGGCAGATCGTCCCCGGCTGGTTCGGCGTCGGCTCCGGCCTGAAGGCACTGCGCGAGGCCGGTCTGGACACCGTCCTCGACGAGATGCACGGCCAGTGGCACTTCTTCCGCAACTTCATCTCCAACGTCGAGATGACCCTGGCCAAGACCGACCTGCGGATCGCCGGCCACTACGTCGACACCCTCGTCCCCGACGACCTCAAGCACGTCTTCGACACCATCCGCACCGAACACGAGCTCACCGTCAACGAGGTCCTGCGCATCACCGGCGAAAAGGAACTCCTCGCCGCCCAGCCCGGCCTCAAGCGGACCTTCACCATCCGCGACGCCTACCTCGACCCGATCTCCTACCTCCAGGTCACCCTCCTCAAGCGCCAGCGCGACGCCGCCGCCGCGGGCGAGGAACCCGACCCGCTCCTGTCCCGCGCCCTGCTCCTCACCGTCAACGGAGTCGCCGCGGGCCTGCGCAACACCGGCTGACGGCCCCCGCGGCCGGAAACGACGGGCGCGCCCGCGGCACCCCCTCCCCGGGGCCCCGCCATGCGGTCACCCCGCTGGGGTGTAAAAAGAACAGACCCCCCCG
>NZ_JBHYKH010000453.1:0-7443 GCF_042741275.1 Streptomyces sp. NPDC058964 | reverse complement strand
GCTTACCGCCCCCTGTGGACACGGGCATGAAAAAGGCGCCGCGGGGTCCGCAGCGCCATCGACCACCCCATGAGAGCATCACCGGGCCCGCTGGCTCAAGCGCGTCTCGTATCACTGGGCCGTTGGTACAGGAGTCGCGTGCCCCGGGCGTCCGACGGCGAACCAACGGACCAGGCCGGGCGGCCGACTCGGCCTGCGGCGGCCTGGGCCATTGGTACTGTCGAAGGTGATCATCGAAGGCGTGAGGAGGCCGGACCACCGTGGCCGTGGACGAGCTCGACACCCGCATCCTGCGGCTGCTGCTGGAGCGGCCGCGCACCAGCGTGCGCGAGTACGCCCGCATCCTCGGCGTCGCGCGCGGCACGCTGCAGGCCCGGCTGGACCGTCTGGAGCGGGACGGCGTGATCACCGGGACGGGCCCCTCGCTCTCCCCCGCAGCGCTGGGTCACCCGGTGCTGGCCTTCGTGCACATCGAGGTCACCCAGGGCCACCTGGACGACGTGGGGGACGCACTGGCCGCCGTACCGGAGATCGTCGAGGCCTTCTCGATCACGGGTGGCGGGGATCTGCTGACCCGGGTCGTGGCGCGGGACAACGCCCACCTGGAGGACGTGATCCAGACGCTGATCAGCCTGCCCGGCGTGGTGCGCACCCGCACGGAGGTGGCGCTGCGCGAACGAGTCGCCCACCGGCTGCTGCCCCTGGTGGAGTCGGTCGGCCGGACGGCGGCCCGCGGCTGACGCCGGGCATCCTGGACGTCATGAGCAACCGCGGCCGCCTCGGTGACCTCTCGGTCATCTTCGATCTCGACGGAACGCTCGTGGACAGCGAGCCCAACTACTACGAAGCGGGCCGGCTGACCCTCGCCGAGCACGGCGTGCCGTACTACACCTGGGCGGACCACGAGAGCTTCGTCGGCGTCAGCACCCGCGAGACGGCCGTCATCTGGAAGGAACGCCACCGCCTGCGCGCCTCGGTGGACGAACTGCTCGCCGACACGAACCGGCGCTATCTGGAGCTGGCCCGCGCCCGCACACCCGTGTACCCGGAGATGCGGAAGTTCGTCGAGCTGCTCGCGGCGGAGGGTGTCCCGACGGCCGTGGCCTCGGGCTCCTCCCCCGAGGCCATCGAGGCCATCCTGGTGGGCACGGGCCTGGACGCGTTTCTGCGCACGGCCGTGTCGGCCGACGAGGTGCCGCGCGGCAAGCCCGCGCCGGACGTCTTCCTGGAGGCCGCCCGGCGACTCGGGACGGCCCCGGCGGACTGTGTGGTCCTGGAGGACGCGGCACCGGGCGCGGCTGCCGCGCACGCGGCGGGGATGCGCTGCATCGCCGTCCCGTACCTCGCCGCCCAGACCGACGCCCCGGAGTTCGCCACCGCCGGTCTGCTCCTGCGGGGCGGCCAGGCGGAGTTCACGGCGCGTGCGGCGTACGAGTGGCTCCTGGACAGGGGTACGTCCTGACCCGTGCCCTGATCGTGTTCCGTTCGCCTCCGGACGGGTTCACGGGTGCTGCCGGCGTGCCGGGCGCCAACCGCGGGGAGATCGCGGTGCGCTCTCCTCCGCCCCGGACGCGGCTTCCCGAGCGAGAACCCCGGTTTCGCGCTCCGCTGCGCCGCGGCCGGGATCACGTTCGCCGGTCCGTCGCCCGAGGCCGTGGAGTCACGCCGGTGGATCCTGGCGGCGCTGGACGGGGCGGCGAACCGTCCGAGCCGCGGGGGTTCGTGGTCACGGGGTGAGGGGCGAGGCTCTTCTCGCCCCTCGGCCCGGGTGGACCGGTGCGGGTCCCGGGGTCGAGCAGGATCCACTGTGCCGGACCCTGGCGGGCCACCCGGCGCCCGACGGCCCCGGGGAGGCGGCCTCACCCGATCGGTGCATGCGGCCCAGGAACCGGTGTTCGGTCGTGCCACGGCCCTCCGGCCCAGCAACGCCATCACCGCCACGGCTCCCGGGCGGCCGCCGCCGGCGTACGGCCGCCGGGCCACGACGAGCGCGGTGCCGCGCCGGTTCCTACCGTGATCGCAGGACAGCACAGGAAGGCGAGCGCATGCCCACCGATCCGATCCACGGCGAGCCGGCCGGCCTCGTCGCCCACGACCCGCGCTCGCCGGATCCCGACGCGGTACGCACGGTGCGCCGTGGACGCGGCGGACCGCTCCGGCCGGAGGCCCCATGACCACGGTGCAGACCCGCGCGTCCGAGCCGATCACCGACGCGCGGCGCTGGAAGGCCCTCGCCGTCTGCCTGACGGCGGGCTTCATGACCCTGCTCGACACCTCGATCGTGAACGTGGCGCTGCCCTCCATGGAGCGGGGGCTGCGGGCGACACAGGCCGACCTGTCCTGGGTGGCCTCCGGTTACGCCCTGACCTACGGGCTGTTCCTCGTGCCCGCGGGCCGGCTGGGCGACATCCGGGGGCGCCGGGAGACCTTCATCGTCGGGGTCACCCTGTTCACGATCACCTCGGCCGCCTGCGGGCTGGCGCCCGCCGCCGGCTGGCTGGTGCTGTTCCGGCTGCTCCAGGGCATGGCGGGAGGCATGATCGCACCGCAGAGCTCGGGTCTGATCCAGCAGATGTTCCAGGGTGCCGAGCGCGCCCGGGCGTTCGCCATGTTCGGCAGTGTCGTCGCGGTCTCCACGGCGGTCGGCCCGCTGGCGGGAGGCCTGCTGATCGAGGCGTCCGGCAGCTGGCGCTGGGTGTTCTACGTCAACCTGCCCATCGGCGTGGCGGTCTTCGCGGCGGCGCTGCGGCTGCTGCCCGAGTCCCCGCCGAAGGACGCCCGGGAGGGCTTCGACATGCCGGGTGTGCTGCTGCTCGGCGGCGGTGCGCTGACGCTGATGCTGCCCCTGGTGCAGGAGCAGGCGTGGCACGGGCGGAGCAAGTGGGCGCTGGTCCCCTTGGCCGTGGTGCTGCTGCTGTCCTTCTGGGCGTGGGAGCGGCGGCAGGGACTGCGCGGCCGGGCACCGCTGATCGATCTTCGGCTGTTCACCCGGCGGTCGTTCACCTGCGGCGCGCTGCTGAGCCTGGTGTACTTCGCCGGCTTCACCTCGGTCTTCTTCGTGTACACGCTGTTCCTGCAGAACACCCTGGGCTACAGCGCCCTGACGGCGGGACTGGCCGCGATGCCCTTCGCGGTCGGATCCGCGTTTGCCGCGCTGGCCGGCGGACGCCTGGTCGTCCGGTACGGGCGCGGACTGGTCGTCTGGGGGCTGTCCGCGGTGGCGCTCGGTCTGCTGGGAACCGTGGCGGCCGTACAGCTGGTGCCCGGTACGGGCGTGGGGTGGGCCGCGGCGCTGCCCCTGCTGGTCGCCGGGATCGGCTCGGGCCTGACCGTCTCCCCCAACACCACGCTCACCCTCGCCCGGGTCCCGGTGCGCCGTGCCGGAGCGGCCGGAGGGGTCCTGCAGACGGGGCAGCGGGTCGGGTCGGCCGCCGGTATCGCCGCCGTGGGCGCGGTGTACTTCGCGCACCTCGCCAACCACGGCCGCGCCACGGGAGCACTCCAGCTGGGCCTGCTGACGGCCCTCGTGTTCGTCGTGGCCGGGCTGGCGCTGGCCGTCGCCGACCTCCGCGAGCAAACCCCCGAGCCCTGACCCGCGCCGTCCGTCAGCGCCGCCGGGCAGCGCGGCGTGCCCGCCAGGCGCCGAAGACTCCCGGGTCGGCGCGCATGTGCGGCGGGACGACGAACTTCGGGACGTTGAAGAGGATCACGCTGACCGTGGCCGGCACAGACAGCAGAAGGGTCACGATCACGACGCCCAGCACGGTGAGCACCCCGCCGGTCATCGGGAGATCCAGGACGGCCACGAAAACAAGGGCGGCGGCGTCCCAGCAGATGACGACCGTGAGGCCGAGGGCGCGGACCGCTCCCCTTGTGACGTCCGGGCCGTACGGCAGGTAGCCGAACGTGGCCATGGCATCGTCCGCCCGTTCCCGGGTCCCGCCAGAGCCGGACGAACTTCCAGGTCATGAATGGGGCGCCCACGGCCCAGAAGAGTCCTACGGCGTAAAGCACCTCGTCCCCCTCCGCCGGCCCGCGCCGCGCAGCCCTATGACCGCCGTCTGGGCTTGCCCCGCTTGGCTCCCTGCGAACCGCCCGAGCGCCCCTTGGGGTTCCGCCCCGCCGACTTGCCCGGAGCCGGCTTCTGCCGGGCCGCGGTCTTCTCCGGCCGCTTGCGCTTCTGCTGTGGCTCGGGCTGCGCGGCCGTGCGCCCCCGGGTGCTGTTGACCGTGCGGCCGCGGACGATGCCGATGAAGTCCTCGACCAGGTCGGTGGTGGCCTCCTCGGGCCAGGACAGGGCGACGCTCGACTGGGGGGCGTCGACGACCGTCCGGTAGGTGAGGTCCTTGCGGTGGTGCAGCCGGGCCAGGGACTGGGGCACGACCAGGAGGCCCACGCCCGCCGCGACCAGCTCGACGGCGTCCGCCGTGGTGGCGGGGCGCTCGAAGGCCGGCTCGCCCGGCGGGCTGTCCCAGTCGAAGACGTCGTCCAGGGGGTGGAAGAGGACCTCCTCGGCGAGGTCGTCGAGAGTGACCTCCTCGGCCGCCGTGATCAGGTGGTCCTTGGGGACGACGACCACCGTCGTCTCGGTGTAGAGGGGGATGGCGCTGAAGAACGTGCGGTCGACCGGCAGCCGTACGAACGCGGCGTCGGCCGCGCCCCCGCGCAGCATGTCGGACACCTCCGCGGCGGCCGCCTGGAGCAGGGTGAGGGGGATGTCGGGCAGGCGCTCGTTCCAGATCCGTACCCACTTGGCGGGCGTCACGCCGGGGACGTACGCGAGCCGGAACGACGATGTTTCCTCCGAGCCTGTCACCAGGCCAGGTTACCGGCCGTGGTCGGACCTGCCGCACTCGGCCGATACCCTTGACCTCATGAGTTCGCAGCAGACCGGCCAGACGATGAAGCCCGCCACGGCGGCGAAGAAGCTGGGTGTGTACCTCCCCGCCACCCCCGCCGAGTTCCAGGAGGGCGTCGTCTCGCGAGCCGAGCTGAACGAGCTCCAGGCCAATCCGCCCGAGTGGCTGCGCGAACTGCGCAGCAACGGCCCGCACCCCCGCCCCGTGGTGGCGGCCAAGCTGGGCGTGTCCATCTCGGGCCTGGCGCGCGCCGGCGTCAGCGAGGCCCTCACCACCGAGCAGATCGAGGCGCTGAAGCAGGAACGGCCCGAGTGGCTGGAGAAGGAACGCGCCACCCAGGCCGAGGTCCGCAAGGAGTCCGTGCGGATCAAGAACCTGAAGAAGGAGAAGGACGCCGAGCGGGACTGAGGACCGGGCCCGCTCGGGCGCACCCGTGTCTCAGCCGTCCGACGGCACCTTCAGCCGGTCCCAGCTGACCTTGCCGGGAATGCCGTCCGCGTCCTTGCCCCTGAAGCCCAGCTTGTGCTGCCAGGCGGCGTAGGACTTGCGGTCGGCGTCCGTCCACTCCGGGCTCGGCCCGCTGTCGTAGTGGCCGCAGCCCTCGGCGACCAGCCGGCGCCCCATGGCCGTGATGACCGGCGACCGCTGCCCGACGTGGAAGAAGCCGCCGCCCGGGAAGGGCGCGTGCGCCGGCTTGGGGGCGGGCTTCGGATCGGACGGCCCGCCCGGGTCCTTGCCGCCGCCCTTTCCGGCCAGCCGTGCGGCGATGCGCCTGCGCATGCCGTCCATCGTGAAGCCGCGCGGGTCCTGTTTGCCCGGCTGCCACTCCTTGTGTCCGATGACCGAGCGCTCGGACCAGCCGTAGTGGCGGCAGATGGCCGCGGAGACCTTCTCGATGGCCTCCTTCTGGGCCTCGGGCCAGGGGTCTTTGCCGTCGCCGAGGTTGATGCACTCGAAGCCGTAGAAGTGGCGGTTGCCGTCGACGTCGGCCTCGTTGTCGTGCGGCAGTCGCCTCTCGTCGACGACCGCGCGCAGCACGTCGCTGTCGCCGAGGCCCGCGTGGTTGGCGCGGCCGTTGCCGACGAGGTGGACATGGCCCTTCTTGTCGATCACACCGTGGCACAGCGGGCCCGGCAGGCCGGAGTAGCCGTCGTAGCAGATGTCGACGGAGGCGGCCGTGCCGGAGGTGACGGTGTGGTGGATCATGACACCGTTCACCGGCCCCCACGGGCCCTTGGTGTTGCGGTTGTGGTGGCGCCAGTTGCGCACCTCGTGGACGGTCACTCCCTCGGCGCGCAGGATCTCCACCAGCTTGGCGGCGCTCATCGGCTGGGACATCACCGGTCTCCTTCCACGGCGGCCTCGGCCGCCGCTGTGGTCTGCGAACGGCCGCCGGAGGGATCCGCCTCCGCGGCCCGTTCCTGGTTCGCGGCCTGTTCCTCGGCCGCGAGCGTCGCCTCGACCGCGGCGGGGATGCCGCCGGCCAGTGGGCCGAAGGCCAGCCGCAGGTCGACGGTGCCGCCCTCGCCCCGGACCAGTGCCAGCGGCGCGAAGTGCCGGGCGATTCCGGCGGGTTCCCGCAGCAGGGGGCGGCGGGCCGGGCCGGTGGGCCATTCGACGCTGCCGGTGGCGGTCCGTGCGGGGATCAGCCAGTGGTCGCCGGTGCGGTAGGCGCCGTCCTTGGCGAAGTACACCTCGACGCCGTCCTCCAGCGGCAGCCACTCCCCCTCGGCGACGGGGAGCGCGCCGTCCTTGAGGGCCGTGGTGCGGCCCTTGCGCCTGGGCCCGTCGTGGTGGTCCCAGCGGCGCAGGAACGGGTGCAGATGCGGAAGCCGTCCGACGGCCGGATCCGGCTCGGCCGAGAGCCGGACGCGCCGGCCGGGCAGGTCCAGTTCCTCGACCCGCAGCAGGGGCAGGGCCTCCAGGCGGGAAGCCTGGGCGGTGTCCGTGAACTCGACGTGGTCGCCGACGTCCAGGTCGAGCTTGTCGTCGAGACCGAGGGTCGCCAGCCGCACCCAGGTGCCGTCGAGTCCGTCGACCGGGAAGACCACCGAGCCGTTCTCCCGGGACCACTTGAAGGTGGCGTCCTTGGCCTCCCCGCCGGCGTGCACCTCCACCCGGTACAGCTGGTTCTCGGGGCCGCGGTAGCGGGCGTCCGGCCGGACCAGGCACGGGTCCTCGTCGGCGTGCTCGGGCCGCTCGCTGCGGGCGGCGAGCCGGGCCGAGGGGGCGGACTGACGCTGTGCCCAGCGGTCGAAGGCCTCGCTTACCGCCTCCTTGGACGGTTCGGCCTCCTCGATCTCCAGCTCGGCCAGGGACAGCGGCAGCACCTGCCAGACGACCTTGGCACGCACGGCGGTGTCGGGCAGCGCGGCGCCGAGGGCGACCTCGCGCAGCGCCGGGTCCTCGGCCGCGCAGACGGCGCGCTCCCACACCTTGAGGTAGACCAGGAACGGTGACTGGGCGGGTGACGGCAGCCGGTGCAACCACGACACCCGGTGGCAGGCACCGGACGGCGGGGTACAGGGAGACCCCCACCCCCGACCCCCCCGCCCCCCCGAGAGGCCCCACGCCCCCCCCCGGG
>NZ_JBHYKH010000452.1:0-7455 GCF_042741275.1 Streptomyces sp. NPDC058964 | reverse complement strand
CCGCCCGGGGGGGTCACGGGGGGGCCCCCCCCCCCCCCCCCCCCTTTTTACCCCCCCCGCCGGGGGCCCCCCCCGGTTTAACCCCCCAACCCTATTTGGCGGGTTACCCGCGTTTCTTGACCACCCATTGACGATTCCTTGGTGTATGCAAGACGCGTGAACCGCCGGAAAGGGAGCACATGTCCCGAGGTACGACGGCGCCCACCGCGAACTCGTCCCTCACCACCACCCCACCGCCCCGCACCCCTTCGCACCCCCGGAAACCTTCACACCCGCGCACACTCCGGGTCTCGCCAAGGCCAGGACCCGGGCCGGATTCAAGCCTTCCTCGACAACGGTGTGCAACCGTGCGAAAGCTTTCCGTGAGAGCCGGTTCACGCCCCCACAACCGCCGTGCAAGGCCGACGCGCCGCCGAGGCGTGCCAGGAGGAGTCCACACACCATGCAGCCCCTCATCGACAACGCCCGTACCTTCGGACAGCGCCCTGAGGAGTTCGCCAAGCTCGCCGAGGGCCAGTCCCCGCAGGTGCTGTTCATCACCTGCTCCGATTCCCGGGTCGTCCCGGCCCTGATCACGGGCGCCCGCCCCGGAGAGCTCTTCGAGCTCCGCACCGCGGGCAACATCGTGCCCCCGTACGCCTCCGAGCACCCCACCAGCGAGGCGGCCACCATCGAGTACGCCGTGGAGGTGCTCGGCGTCCGCGACGTCGTGGTCTGCGGCCACTCCCACTGCGGCGCCGTCGGCGCGCTGGTGCGCGGCGACGACCTGACCGCCGTACCGGCCGTGCGCGACTGGCTGGCGCAGGCGACCCCGCGCCCGGCGGGAGCGGCAGAGGACCCGGAGGTCGCCGAGGGGGTGCAGAGCCACGTACTGACACAGCTGCTGCGCCTGCGCTCGTACCCGTGCGTGGCCGAGAAGCTGGCGACCGGTCAGCTCTCGCTGCACGCCTGGTACTACGAGGTGCACACCGGCGCCGTACGGACGCACCGGCCCCGGACCGACACGTTCGAGGCGCTGTGAGCACGCCGGTGCCCGCCGCGACCGCCCAGTCCGGCTGCCCGCGGAAGTTGCCCCACTCGGGCAGGACTTCGCCGCCCCCTCGCCGTCCTCTGGTCACCGGCCTCGCGGGCGGCATCGCCCCTGGGCTGATGCGCGGCAACTGCACCGCCTGGACCACGCCTGCCGTACGGCTCCGGAGAACCGGGCCGAGCGGCTCAGCACGTCCGGCACGGAGCCGGTACGGGTGACGGCGGCCCAGCCGCACCCGGCCCGTCCGGTCCGGGGCCCGGGGCGTGGCCCCGGACCAGATAACGGGCATATCGTTACAAGAGCGGACACAAAGGGCCTCTTATGGAGGAGTGTCGTCATGCTCCAGGAACTGCTGGGGGCGATCGCCGCCGCCGGCGCCGTCGGTCTGGTGTACCTGGCCTCGGGCGTGCGGATCGTCAAGCAGTACGAACGCGGAGTGGTCTTCCGGCTCGGCCGCCTGCGGGGTCAGGTACGTACGCCGGGGCTCGCCCTGATCGTCCCGGCCGTGGACCGGCTGCAGAAGGTCAACATGCAGATCGTCACGATGCCCGTACCCGCCCAGGAGGGCATCACGCGCGACAACGTGACCGTGCGGGTGGACGCGGTCGTCTACTTCCGGGTCGTGGACGCGGCCGCCGCGACCGTCAACGTCGAGGACTACCGCTTCGCCGTCTCCCAGATGGCACAGACGTCCCTGCGCTCGATCATCGGCAAGAGCGACCTGGACGATCTGCTCTCCAACCGCGAGAAGCTCAACCAGGGCCTGGAGCTGATGATCGACAGCCCGGCCATCGGCTGGGGCGTGCAGATCGACCGCGTCGAGATCAAGGACGTGTCGCTGCCGGACACGATGAAGCGCTCCATGGCCCGCCAGGCCGAGGCCGACCGCGAGCGCCGGGCCAGGATCATCAACGCCGACGCCGAGCTCCAGGCCTCCAAGAAGCTGGCCGAGGCCGCTCAGCAGATGGCCGACACGCCCGCCGCGCTCCAGCTGCGGCTGCTGCAGACGGTGATGGCGGTGGCGGCGGAGAAGAACTCGACGCTGGTGCTGCCCATCCCGGTCGAACTGCTGCGGTTCCTGGAGAATGCGCAGCATCCGGTCGGTGACTCCGGGGTCCCCCACGACTACCGTTCCGGGCATGCGCCGGAGCTTCCTGATCGCAGCGGTGGTGACCACGATGGGCACCCTCCCGGGGTGCGGTAGCGGCACGGGCGGCTCGTCCGCCCCCACGCCCAGCGCCTCGCACCGCGTCACGGTGACGAGTTCCGCGTTCGCCGAGAACGGCACGATCCCGCGCAGGTACACCTGCGACGGCGAGGACGTCTCGCCGCCGCTCGCCTTCTCCGGCGTACCCGCGGACACCACGGGGCTGGTGCTCGTGGTGGCGGACCCCGACGCCCCGCGCGGCACGTTCACGCACTGGCTGATGTGGGACATCGGACCGCGCACCACGGAACTGCCCGCCGGCCGGGTGCCCCCTGGCGCCGTCCAGGGCCGCAACGGCTTCGGGAAGACGGGTTACGGCGGCCCGTGCCCGCCCAGGGGCGACAAGCCGCACCACTACGCGTTCTCGGTGTACGCCGCCGACCGGCGCCCGGACCTCGCCCCCGACGCCACGCTCGACGACGTCCGGCGCGCCCTGGCCGGTCACACCCTCGCCGTCGGCACCCTCACCGGCCGCTACGGCCGCTGACCGGACACACAGCCGCACGGGTGACTCCGGCAGGCACGGCAGAGCGCGTCGAGTGAATTGCCATATTTACACTCATATCTTCATGTGATGTTCACTCTTGTACAACGCGTCACCGCCGTCTGCGCCCTGGGTGCAGCCCTCGCCGCCTGCGGTACCGCGAACGCTCCGCACGCCGCGCGCCCGGCCCCCGCCCGTCCCGCTCCCGCCGCCTCCGAACCACCCACCCTCGCCCCGGGCCCGGGCGGCCTCACCCCGGTCTTCGCGAACGGCCCGCGCACAACGGACCGGACCGTCGCCCTGACCTTCGACGCCGACATGACGGCCGACCAGGGGCCGCGAGCGGCCGCGGGCGAGCACTTCGACAACCCCGCGCTCATCGCCACGCTGCGCGCGCTGAAGGTCCCGGCCACCGTGTTCATGACCGGCAGGTGGGCCGACGAGTACCCCGCCGAGGCGCGCTCCATCGGCCGCGACCCGCTGTTCGAGGTCGCCAACCACTCCTACAGCCACTACGCCTTCACCGGCGACTGCTACGGACTGCCCACCGTCGACGCGGACCACATGCGCACGGACGTGGAGCGGGCGTACACCGCCATCCGCAAGGCCGGGGTGCCGCGTCCGATGCCGTACTTCCGCTTCCCCGGCGGCTGCTACGACCAGAAGGCGCTGCGCGCACTGAGCGGGCTGGGCGTCACCGCCGTGCAGTGGGACGTGGTGAGCGGGGACGCGTTCGCGACCGACGCCGACGCCGTCACCCGCCAGGTGCTGGACGGGGTGAAGTCCGGTTCGGTCGTCGTGATGCACTGCACCCGCAGCGCCGCCCCGACCACGGAGCGGGTGGTGCGGGCCGTCGTGCCGGAGCTGCGCAAGCGCGGCTTCCGGTTCGTGAAGGTGTCCGAGCTGATCGGTGAAACGGGCAGGAAGCCGGTGACGGTGCCTACGCTGAAGAGATGAGCGACGAGGACTACTGCACGATCATTGACGCCCAGCCACCCGTCGCGGACGGGCCGCCCTACGCCGAATGCGTGCTGTGCCGGAAACCGACGGAGTACCCGGCGGCGTACAGAGGCATCACCATGTGCCCGGTGTGCGAGTGGCAGGAGGCGCAGCGCACGGCCTGCTCAGGCTGACCGCCGGCCGGCCAGCGCGCAGGCCACGGCACACGCCGCGGCGGTCAGCAGGGCCGCCGCGGCCAGCGGCAGCAGCGGCACCGGGACCCGGCCGGACTCCGAGCCGGTGACCAGTCCGCTCACCACCGCCTGCGCCGGGGAGCCCGCGACCACCACCGAGAGCAGCGCGGCCAGCAGCATCGCGGGCACCGCCCGGCCGGGCGAGCGCAGCAGCGGGCGATTGGTGAGCGCACCGACGGCCGTGCCGAGCAGGGCGCAGGCGAGGACGGCAAGGACTCCCGCCGCGCCCGCCTGGAGCGGCGGGACACGGGCACGGTGGCCGTTGGTCACCGGGTCGCTGATCAGGGTCACGGCCAGGGCCGCGGCTGTGCCGAGGGCCGCCGACGCGAGGAGGGCCGCCAGGAGGCAGGCGAGGTGGGCCCTGACCGGTCCGGTCGCGGCGGCCACGCAGGCGCGGGCCGCGGACGGCTCGTTGGTGACGCAGATCCGCACCAGCCAGGCCGCGACGGGCAGCAGTGCCGCGGCCGTGTAGCCGAGCGAGTCGAGCACCGGCTGGCCGCTCTGCACGCCGACGGCCAGGAAGGCCGCGTACAGGATGACCGGGGGCAGCCAGCGCTGGGAGCGCAGGAGCAGAGCGGCCTGGTAGCGCAGGAGTGCGGTCATGGGCGGGCCCCGGTGTCCGTGGGTGTCCCGGGCGAGGTTTCGAGAGGCGGTCCACCGGGGCTCAGGCTGACCACGTGCCAGGGCGGGCGGGCCGTGAGCAGGGCGCGCAGCAGGACGTCGGAGTGGGAGGCGCGGACGGTGAGCCGGTGCGTGCCGGGCGCGGTCTCCTCGGCCGAGGCGACCGTCCGTGTGACCTCGGGCGGCAGTTGTCCGCCGGCCGGGCCCCGCACGGTGACGACGGCGTGCGGGCCGGCCTGCGGACCCCCGCTCGCGGTACGGCGGTCGAGGGTGCCCTCGACGACCGCGTACGTCGCGTCGGGCGCCCCCGCGAGGCGGTTGGGATCGTGGTCGACGAACACGACGGCGGCCCCGGCGGCGGTGCGTTCGGCGACCGCGCGCTCCAGTTCGGCCCGGGCCGCGGAGTCCAGGCCGGTCCAGGCCTCGTCCAGCACGAGCAGCTCCGGCTCCGCGAGCAGCGCCTGGGCCACCGCGACCTTCTGGCTGCTGCCCTTGGACAGCTGTGCCATCGGCGTGGCGGCGAGGGCGGAGGCGCCGAAGCGCTCCAGCCATTCACCGGCCGCGCGGGCCGCCGTCCGGCGGGTCAGTCCGTGGACCGCGCCGAGGTGGGTGAGGTAACCGACGGCGGTGAAGGGCAGCGCCGGGGGGAACCGCTCCGGGACGTACGCCGTGCGGGGGCGGCCGGTGATGCTGCCCTCCGTGGGGCCGTCCAGACCGGCGACGAGGCGGAGGAGGGTGGACTTGCCGGTGCCGTTGGCTCCCTCCACCCGGATGAGGGTGCCGGGGGCGATGGTGAGGTCGACGCCTCTCAACACCCAGGGGCCGCGTATGCCGTAACGGCGGCCCACGCGGACCAGCCGAAGATCACGTCGCATGGGGCCATTCTGGTGCGGCCTTAGGGTTGTCTGTTGTGAGCCACGATTCGACATCCCCCGGTGACAGCCCTTTCCGTTCCGGACGCAGTGCGCGTGACGAGGCGCCACAGTTCGTGCTGCCCCTGGTCGTGCGGATCGAGCGGAGCGCCCCACCCGCCCGTACAGATGCGCTGGAGACCGCCGCGCGTTCCGTTCTCGCGCTGCTGAGCGACGAGCGCGCGGCCGGGGACGGCGAGTGGGCCCAGGCCGTGCGGGACTGGCAGGACGCCCGGATCCGGAAGGTCGTGCGGCGGGCCCGTGGCGCCGAGTGGCGACGGGCGGAGGCACTGCCCGGGATCACGGTCACCGGTAAGTCGGCGCAGGTGCGCGTCTTCCCGCCGGTTCCGCTGGACGGCTGGCCCAAGGACCTGGCGAAGCTCCAGGTGTCCGGCACCGACCTCGACGACCCGGAGCCGCCGCCCGCGCCCGGCCCGGCGGGGACGGTGCTGTGGATGAGCCCGGACCTCGACATGTCGGCCGGCAAGGCCATGGCCCAGGCCGGGCACGGTGCCCAACTCGCCTGGTGGGAGCTGTCCGGCGAGGAGCGGGCGGCCTGGCGGGACACGGGCTTCGCGCTCTCCGTGCGCACCGCCGACCCCGCCGAGTGGGGCCGGCTGACCGGCAGCGGACTGCCGTTGGTACGGGACGCGGGCTTCACGGAGATCGCCCCGGGCTCCTGCACCGTGGTCGCCGATCACCCGGCGCTGCGCCAGGGACTGCGGAGATGACCCGGCTGGACGGGCGGGTCGAACGGGGCAACCGGACCCGGCAGTTGGTGCTGCGCCGTACTGTCGACATCGCCTCGGTCGAGGGGCTGGAGGCGCTGTCCGTGGGACGGCTCGCGACCGAGCTGGAGCTCAGCAAGAGCGGGGTGTTCGCGCTTTTCGGGTCCAAGCAGGAGCTCCAGCTCGCGACCGTGCGCGAGGCGGGGCGGATCTTCGCCGAGCGGGTGATCCGGCCCGCGGAAGAGGTCCCGGCGGGCGTCGGGCGGGTGTGGCGGCTGTGCGAGCTGTGGCTGGAGTACTCGCGCGGGCGGGTCTTTCCCGGTGGCTGCTTCTTCTACGGGGTCATCGCCGAGTTCGACGCGCGGTCCGGTCCGGTGCACGACGCGGTGGTGTCGGCGCAGCGGGCGTGGACAGCCCTGGTGGAGCGCACGATCGACGAGGCCCGCACGGGCGGCGAGCTGCGCTGCGGCACCGATGTCCCGCAACTCGCCTTCGAATTGGTGGCGTTGATGGAGACGGCCAACGCCGTCTCCGTGCTGCACGACGAGGAGAGCGCCTATCGCCGGGCCCGGGTGGGCATCGCGAGCCGGTTGCGGAGCGCGGCGGTGGACGGGGTGCCGTTGCCCCGAGTGGACTGATCCACCCGGGCGCCCGGCCTCGATGCGAGAGGAACCGGCCGCCCGAAACAACTAGCACGACCGTTCGCACAGTTTTATGCTCGGGTCATGACTGTCACCGGATCGGACATCGTGGAGCTCGACCGGATCGCCGTGTGCGAGGCCCTGCGGGTGGTGGGACTGGCGCGGGACGCGGACTGGGAACGGGACACGCCGTGCGCGGGCTGGAGCCTGCGGCGGCTCGTGGCGCACATGACCGCCCAGCACCTCGGGTTCGCGGCGGCCGCGCGCGGGGCGGGACTGGAGGCGGCGTACTGGCGGGAGCCGGAGGACATGGACGAGCCGGCCCGCGTCCACCGGATGGCCGCGACGGCCGCGCTCACGGCCTTCGCCGAACCCGGCGCGACGGAGCGGGAGTTCGCCCTCCCCGAGCTGGGCGGGAGCTTTCCCGGACGGCTGGCCGTCGGCTTCCACTTCATCGACTACGTGGTGCACGCCTGGGACGTCGCCGCGGCCCTGGGGGTGGGCCTGGAACTGTCCGACGACGTCCTCGCAGCGGCGCTCGCCCAGGCGAGGCGGGTACACGCAGGCCCCGCCCTCCCCGGCCCGGGTTACGCCATAGCCCCAGCCCAGGACGTGACCCGAGGGTAGGGGCCACAGGTTG
>NZ_JBHYKH010000451.1:0-7456 GCF_042741275.1 Streptomyces sp. NPDC058964 | reverse complement strand
GTGTCCGCCCACTGGACAGCTCCGCGGCGCCTTGAGACGACGAAGCCGCCCCGTAGCGCTCCGGGGGGGCTTCGCCCGAGAGCGGGTGCTCTGGCGCACACGATGCGGTCGGTGCCGCATGCGGTTCGTGTTCCCGTGACGCTCTCAGGGTGCGCCGACTTTGCGATCGCACCCGCCCCGAGGTGCGGTGCGGCAGGGCTGCCCCACCCAGGCGGCGCCCTGAGAGGCCACCTCCGAGGCCGGGCACGGGTCGGGCCCTTGTCAGTAGGGTGAGAGGGGTGAGGATGGAGGAGTGAGCGCCGCCCTTCAGGCTCCTGCCGCAGGCGACATCCCCGGGACACCCGAGGAATGGACCACGCCTGACATGCCTGCCGCATGCGCAACCCGGACGGAGAGGACGCCGGGGTAGGGTGCGCCGACCTTATCGGTGCGGCGGCTGCGCACGGTGATCCGCCGCAGTACCGACGTGGCCGGGATCTTTCCGACCGCGTCGCCCTGGTGAGGTTGTCGGCGCCGTCCCGGCCGAGCAGAACGGCGAATGGACCGCTTTCACCGCTGCGTGGCAACCACTTCAGTCGTTCTGCATTTTCCGGAGGTGCCGCCGCCGACTTCTGCCTGGCTGAAGATGCCCGTCGAGGCGTCCCGTTGCGTGCTGCCGTCATCGCACCGTCGGAAGTCGAGAACTCCGGCAGCGTGCAGAACCCGCGATCAGCCATAGCTCGCGCGACTATCGACGCGTACTCGTCGGCAGCCGACCGCCCAGCGCCCACACCGGCGACGACATCACTGCTCATGGCAGCGCCACCTTCGAACAACGGCAGACCTAGACGCCGACTCCGACTTCGCCAGGTGTCCGGACCGGCTTTGCCGACCTACACCATCGACGGCGCAGTCTGCGGAAGGCAGCACGAGGCGAGTGCAGAATCTGGTTGCAGTGTGCGGCCTGGCGTCGGTGGCCGGCGCTGTTCCCGCAGGAGTCGGCGCCGCTTCCCATGGTCGGCTCGGGCCTTGGCAGGAGTGACGCGCGGCGCCCGTGGGTGCCATCCGGCGGATTCTGGAATCGTCGACTTCTTCGAGGAGGGCGTCGCCGCGGGCAAGGGAGTTTTGGAACTCATCGGCACCGACGTCGCCGCGTTCTGCGACGACCTGATCAAGGACTCGCCCACCTACGCGGATGCCTACCAGGAATCCATTAGCGGGGAACCCGGCGCGGCCAGGAAGTGACAGCCGCCGGACCGGTTTGCGACGCTGCCGGGTTCCACTACGAGGGGTTCATGACGTCGTCTGTGTCGGTCCCGAAGGCTGGGGGTGGGCGGGTAGCAGTCGAACGGCGGGGCCTGGCGTGGCCAGCTGTTGGCGGAGTTGTCGGTTTTCCAGGGTGAGCTGATTGACGACCCGGACAAGATTTTCGACGTCCATTGCCAGCTGCGCGAGCTGCTCTTTGTCGGCTGCGCGGAGTTCATTCAGCTTAGTGATCTTCTTGCGCAGCCGTCGTTCCGAGTCTGTGGGCTGAAAGAGCGTGATCGGCGGCCCTGGGGAGCCACCGCCGATCAGGTCCGTCAGCGCATGTCTGTGAGCAGGGTGCGGAGTTCAGCCTCCTGCTGGGCCGACGACATCGGCGGGTTCGAGTGGTCGATGCCGAAGGTCTTCAGGACCTGGTCCATCTGGGCGTCGATGAACGTCCAGCCGGTGTTGTCCAGCGGCTGCAACGAGCTCTGATCGGCATCCCAGAGGTCTCGCAGCGACTGGGCAGCCGCGTGGGCCCCCTTCGCGTTCCCCGACTGGGCGTCCTTGAGTGACGTCGACGCAAGTGCCTTCAGTGCGTCGACCTTCGTGGACGGGAAGTGCTTCACGGCCTGCCCGGGGGCGAGGTGCACGGTAGAGGTGGCGTCCTCCTCCGGCGCGGGGCCGACGTGCGGCCGGCTGTGCGCCCAGAGCAGCAGGCTCACGGTGGCGACGGCGAGGAGGCCGAAGCCCGCCAGCGCGATACGCTCCCTGCCAGGGTCGGCGGTGACCTGCGGGGTGTGCGAAGCCTCGTAGGTCTCGGTCACGTCGGAGCGCGTCACCGTCAGGTAGAGGACAGTCGCCAGGATCAGGCCGAGGAAGATCAGACTGGTCGCGAAGGTACCCAGCGCGAGGCCGGTCGGCTCGCCCGGTTGCGCGACCTTCGGGGAGGCGAGCCAGTCACCGATGTTGGCGCCCAGCGGGCGGGTCAGGATGTAGGCGAGCCAGAAGGACAGCACCGGGTTGGCGCCGAACTTCCACAGCAGCGTGATCGCCGCGATGAGCCCGAGCGGCAACAGGACCGAGACTCCCGGGGTCCAGCCGGTGAGTTCGAGGGTCCAGTCGCCGGTCGCGGTGCCGAGCGCGAAGGTGACGAGAACGGCGAGCCAGTAGAACGACTCACGCGGCAGCGTCGTGACCGAGTGGATGGAGAGGGTGCGCTCGCGCCACCACCACACGCCGAACACCACGGCGAGCAGCACCGAGAACACTGAGGAGCTGATCCACAGCGGCACGTTGAGCTGGTCGGTCAGGATGTCGGTGTACAGCGTGCCCGTGACACTGACAACGACCACGGTCAGCCAGTACGGGAAGGGGACGTACCGCTTCAGCCGCAACTGGACGCCCAGAACCACCACGAACACCGCGGTGAAGATCCAGGCCGTGTTCACCAGGCCGACGCCCAGCTTCATGTTGATCCAGTCGGCGAAACTCTCACCGACGGTCGTGCACAGGATCTTGATCACCCAGAACCAGATGGTGACCTCGGGAACCTTGTTCAGCATCAGCCGCCCGCTGCGGCGCGTGCGGGCTTCGCTCTTGTTTGTCATGAGGCGATGGTTGGCTCGGCCAACCTGCACACAACCTGACTACGCAATCGCCTACGCCGTGGGGAAGGTCACTTCGACGCGACCGTGACCATCCGCGATCGCACGGACTGCCACTCCCGCGGACGCGGCGAGGCGCCTTACCACGGTCAGCCCCAACCCGTACCCGTCGCCGCTGGTCACGCCTGCTTCGAAGACCCGGTCGACCTCTGCTGGGTCGAACCCCGGGCCATCGTCGAGAACATCGATCGCGATGCCCTGGGGCTGGATGCGCGCCGTGACCCACACGCGTGAGCTTGCATGCCGCAGGCCGTTCTCCAGCAGGGGTGACAACACAGCCACGACGAGCTCGGTCGGCACGGCTACGTCGACATCGGCCGGGATGGCGAGTTCGATGGAGCGACCAGCGATCGCCTGCCGCGCCGCCGCCCCGAGATCGCAGCGGGTACCGCCATCGATCCGTGTCCGAGCGGCACTCAGAATCGTCGTGATCGCCGTGTTCAGGCGATCGACCTCGGTCAGAACAGATTCCGGTGCCACATGGTGACCGGAGAGCTGCGCCAACTGTGCCTCGCCCCGCAGGGCCGTCAAGGGCGTCCGCAACTCGTGGGCGATCTCATCGGTGAGCCGGCGTTCGTCCGCGAGCGCCTTGTCTATGCGGTCAAGCAGGCGATCGAGAGTTCGCCCGAGCTCCCCGAATTCATCGCGAGGAACGCCGAGGTCGAATCGGCGCCCCGGTTCGTGATCACCCCAGTCGTCGGCAAGAGCGGCCATTTCGTGCACCACCCGCAACGCACGACCCACCATGAGGTGGGCGACGACGCCTGCGAGCAGGATCGAGATGCCACCCAATATGAGCGCCATCGCCAGGCTGCGCTGCTCCGACGTCTCGTACGGCGTCAGATCCACCCTCACGACCGCCACGACGCGGTGTCCTTCGAGCCGGATCGGCTGGGCATACAGAAGGTAACGGCCGACCGTGGTGGTCTGGGACTGCCCGGAGCCGACAAGCGCCTCCACGCGGTCAAGGACGCTGCCCGGCACGATCCCGTCAACGAGGTGCCCATCGGCATACACCCACGCGACCGTGTCCAGCGCTTCGTTGCCGCTCTCAATCAGCACGACGCGGCCACCGCGTACGGCTACGTTCGCCGCCACCGCCTCTGCCCGCGTGTGCGCCAGAGCATTCGCGTCGGCGTCGGTCACCCGGCTCAGCAACACGTGCGAGACCACCACCAGCACGGCGACCACCGCTGTCGCGATCAGAACCGCAAGCGCCACGACCCTCCCACGGAAGCCCGTCACTCCCATCGATAGCCCACCCCACGGACCGTCGCCAGGCGATCGGCCACGCCCAGCGCACCGAGTTTGGTCCGCAGCCGGCGAACGTAGGAGTCGAGGGTGTTGTCGCTGACCTGCGCGCCGTGCGGCCAACCGGCAGCAACAAGGGCGTGGCGGCGTACAGCATCGCCCTGCGAAGCGATAAGCCTGCCCAACAACCGGAACTCGGTCGGCGTCAGGCTCTCGCTCGTCGAACCGTAGATCACGACATGTTTCGCCGGATCGAGGACGACGCCCCTCGGCGAGGTCGTCGCGGTTGTTCTGCGCAGCAGGGCGCGGACCCTCACCAGCAACTCCGGGACATCGAACGGTTTCGTCACGTAGTCGTCGGCTCCCGCCTCGAAGCCGCCCACCTTGTGATGCATGCCGTCCAGGGCGGTGAGCATCAGCACCGGGGCATCAATGCCACGTGCCCGCAGCGCCAAGCAGACGTCGCGGCCGTCAGCGTCCGGGAGCCCCAGATCCAGGACGACCAGGTGAGGGACCGGCTCAAGGTGCCGCAGCAGGCTGTCCGCCGTCGAAGCGACGGCGACCGTATGGCCGTCGTGCTCGAGTGCGCGCTTGAGGACGTCGCGGACCGCCGCGTCATCTTCGCACACCACGATAAAAGCCACGCGCTGACCCTAGGTACTCCAGCCAGAGTTCTCCATTCTCCCTGGTCAGAGCCCTGGTGGCCGCGGGGTCCGTAACGGCTTTCCACGGTCCAGCGGCTCACCCGGGCCGACGGCTCGACGTCACACTCGACGCCGCACTTCATGGCGGCCTCGACGCCCGTGTCCAGCTCCAGCCTGCGCGCGCCGCCCGCACACGAACGAAGACATCCCGTCAGCCGCGCGGGGCCACCACACCTCGCCCTGCCGGGTCGGCCGACGACGAACACAGGCAGGCCCTACGCCTGGTCCTCGGCGCGGGCACCGGGCCCGGACCGAGGGCACGGAGGCAGATCGCCCTCGCGGTGGCGGCCCCGCACCGGCGGGCAGGCGATGGCGGGGTCCGCGTTCGGCACACGGCCCATGACGCTGGCTGGGCGCCGGGGACACAGAGGTTCAGTGGTCACCGGCGCGGAAGTGTCGCCGCCTTTCAGGCTCCGGCTGCCGTGACCACAGCGTCGGTGCTACAGCGATCACATGCCGGACAGCGCGCAGCAGGCGCTGTGTGCGGTCCACGCCGCATCCAGGAGCGCACCGCCGGTGGGCGGGGTCGGCCGCCTGGAGCGCTGAGGGGGACCTCTCGGCGTCGCTTGGCCCGGCCGCCGCCGACAGGGCCGGCATTCCGTGACCTGACGAGCTGCACTTCGCCGGTAGGTCTAGTACCCCGGTACTACGCGGCGGTGACTGATCACGCCCGGGTACCACCGGATCCGGCAGTTCGTGGGCTTAGCGTGACGGAGGAGGCGCCATGCACCATTTCGGGCGCCGTGGTCCGAAAGAGAGAACCGGATGATCGAGGCACAGCAGCTCACCAAGAGGTACGGGGAGAAGACGGCCGTCGACGGGCTGGACTTCACCGTGAAACCGGGCTCGGTGACCGGCTTCGTGGGTCCCAACGGCGCGGGCAAGTCCACCACGATGCGCATGATCGTCGGACTCGACGCGCCGACCAGCGGCACGGTCACGGTGAACGGACAGCGTTACGCCCGCCACCAGGCGCCGTTGCAGGAGGTCGGGGCGCTCCTGGAGGCGAAGTCGATCCACCCGGGCCGCTCCGCCCACAACCACCTCCGGGCGCTGGCCCTCACCCACGGCATCCCTCGCCGCCGGGTGGACGAGGTCATCGAACTGGCCGGTCTCGGTAGCGTCGCGAAGAAGCGGGCCGGTGCCTTCTCCCTCGGCATGGGGCAGCGGCTCGGCATAGCGGCAGCGCTGCTCGGCGATCCGCAGACGGTGATGCTGGACGAGCCGGTCAACGGGCTGGACCCCGAGGGTGTGCTCTGGATCCGGAACCTGCTCACCTCCCTCGCGGCCGAGGGGCGCACGGTGTTCGTCTCCTCGCACCTGATGAGCGAGGTGTCACTGGTGGCGGACCACCTGATCGTCGTCGGACGCGGCCGGCTGCTGGCCGACACGACCGTGCAGGACCTGGTGGACGCGGCGGGCGGCGACACCGTGAAGGTCGCCACGAATGACCCCGCGCAGCTGCGGGAGGTGCTGGCCGGGCCGGACGTGGAGATCACCGGTCGCGTCGGCTCCGAGGAACTGCAGGTCACCGGGCTGTCCGCCCGCGAGATCGGGCTGAAGGCGGCCGAGCACAGCATCCCCCTGTTCGAGCTGACCACGAAGACGGTGTCGCTGGAGGAGGCGTTCATGGAGCTGACCAGAGACGCCGTGGAGTACCACGGCACCACGACCGGCACCGAGACCTCCGGGAGCGCGGCATGAGCACCCTCACGGCAACACCCGAGACCACGCCGTCCGCCCAGGCCCGACCCACCTACCGGGTAGCCGGCCGACGCGTGCTGGCCTCCGAGTGGGCCAAGCTCTGGTCCCTGCGCTCCACCTGGATCACCCTCGGCCTGGGCCTGCTGTTCCTCGTCGCCTTCGGCGTCATCGCCGCGAGCCACTACAAGTCCAATCTGACGTCCGGTCGGCACATGGACCGCGACTTCGCCGCCGCGACCGCCGCGAGCCTGTCCCTCTTCGGCACGAACTTCGCCCAGCTCGCCCTCGGCGTGCTCGGCGTGCTGGTCACGGCGGGCGAGTACTCCACCGGCATGATCCGCTCGACCCTCGCGGCCGTACCACGCCGACTGCCCGTGCTGTGGTCCAAGGCGGCGGTGTACGGCCTGGTCGCCCTGGTGGTCGCGACCGTCGGCGCGTTCGTCGCCTTCCTCGTCGGCAGCCGGATCGTCTCGGGCACGCCCGCCGCCATGGGCCTCGGTCACGCCGGCGTCGTCCGCAGCCTGCTGGGCGCCGGGCTCTACCTCGGCCTGGTCGGCATGATCGGCACCGCCCTCGGGGCGCTGCTGCGCTCGGTGGCCGGTGGCATCTCGGTGCTCGTGGCCGCCCTCATGCTCGTACCCGGGCTGGTCTCCCTGCTGCCCAGCTCGTGGCAAGGGAACATCGACCCCTACCTGCCGAGCCACGCCGGCGAGTCGCTCTTCGCACTGACCCACGACTCCACCACCCTGTCGCCGGGCGCCGGGCTGCTGGTCTTCCTCGGCTGGACGGTCCTCGCGCTGGCCGGAGCGGCTTACCGGCTGGTGCGCAGCGACGTGTGACCACCGGCTACCCGCATCATGGGGCGGTGACCTCCGTGACCACTGACGACCTCAGCGGGAGGGGGCC
>NZ_JBHYKH010000450.1:0-7487 GCF_042741275.1 Streptomyces sp. NPDC058964 | reverse complement strand
GGAATATGATGGCTGCCATGGCACGAGCAGCGACGACGTCGGACGCGTTCAACGCGATCGCCGAGCCGCAGCGCCGGGACATCCTGGCGCTGCTGCGGGCGGGCGAGCGGCCGGTGACCGACCTCGCCCAGGAGCTGGGAATGAGCCAGCCGCGGGCGTCCAAGCACTTGCGGGTGCTCCGGGAGGTGGGGCTGGTGCGGGTCCGCGGGGCGGGCAAGCAGCGCCTCTACGGCCTGGACGCCCGCGGGCTGCGGCCGGTCCACGAGTGGGTCGGCGGGTTCGAGCGGTTCTGGAACGAGAGTTTCGACCGGCTGGACACCTACGTGCAGGACCTCAAGCAGGCACGACAGGAGGAATGACCGATGGCAGGGGCAAGGCACGAAACGCGGGCGGAGCCGGCGTCGGCCGACCGGGAGATCGTGATCTCCCGGGTCATCGACGCCCCGCGGGAGCTGGTGTTCGAGGCGTTCACCGAGGTCCGGCACTTGTCGCGGTGGTGGGGTCCGGAGGGGTTCACCACCACCACGCGGTCCTTCGAGTTCCGCGAGGGCGGGGAGTGGGACTTCGTGCTGCACGGGCCGGACGGGACCGACTACTCCGAGTGGATCCGCTGGCTGCGGATCGCCCCGCCGGAGCGGATCGCGCTGCTGCACGGTGAGTCCCGCGACGACCCGAACGCCTTCGAGTCGGTCCTGACCTTCGCGCCGGAGGGCGCGGCAACCCTGATCGTGATGCGCACGGTGTTCCCCACCAAGGAACTGCGCGACGAGGCGGTCGAGAAGTACCACGCGATCGAGGGCGGCCAGCAGACCCTGAGCAGCCTGGCGGCCTACGTCACCGGCCTCGCGCGGAAGGGGGCGGAGGGCTGATGGCCGGGAAAGTGTTCTTCAGCGTGACGATGTCGCTGGACGGCTTCATCGCGCCCGAGTCTGTGCCCGTTGACGACTTCTTCGCGCCCGACAAGCGGGACGACCCGGACGTTCAGCGCTGGATGGGGCAGTGGACGGAGCTGCAGCAGTGGCTGTTCCCGCTGCGGTTCTTCCGGGAGAACTTGAAGCTGGGCGAGGGCGGCGAGGAGGGTCGCGACAACGACGTCGCGCGGGAGACGTTCGAGCGCACCGGCGCGAGCGTCATGGGCAAGCGCATGTTCGACCTCGGCGAGCAGGCATGGCCGGAGGAGGCGCCCTTCCACACCCCGGTCTTCGTCGTGACGCACACCAAGCGTGACCCGTGGGAGCGGCCCGGCGGCACCACGTTCCACTTCGTCAACGACGGCATCGAGCACGCCCTCGACCAGGCCCGCGAGGCCCCCGGCGACCGCGTCGTCCGCAACGCCGGCGGCGGCGCGCCGATCCTGGAGCACCTGAACGCCGGCCTGGTCGACGAGTTCTCGATCACGCTGTCACCGGTGCTTTTCGGCGCTGGCACCCGCCTGTTCGACGGCGTGGACGCGTCCAGGGTCGCGCTGGAGCCGGTCCGTTCGGCGCCGTCGTCGCGGGTGACGCACCTGACCTACGCCGTGCACCCACGGTAGCCGCGCCACCCTGGCGACCCGAGCACCCACGGCGCACACGCTTGAATCAGCGCCCATGGCATTGGCCATCTTCACGCCGAGGTGGCGGAGTAGCCGCCCTGGGTGGCGGTGCCGGGCTCGACCGGATCGGGGCTGCCGTAGATGAGGGTGTGCCCGTTGAGGCAGTACTGCTCCTGGCCGACCCGGCAGTTCTCGCGATCGTGGCAGGAGTTGACCACGCAGCCGATGCCGACCAGGTCGCCGACCTGGTGACGGGTGACTTCGGGCCGTGGTGATGCGGACCAGCGCGTCGGTGGGCTCCTTCAGGGCCGGGTCGGCGACGTGCCCGACGCGGACGTCGCCGGCTGCGTACATGAGTGCTGCGCGCACAGTGTTCCTTCAGCTTGGAAGCGGTTTTCAGGCCCGGGTTCGCACTGCCATTCCTGGGCCTTCTCCAGAAAACCGCGCACCGGCACGCAGGTGGGAGTCATTGCTCTTCCAGGTAATGGCAGTACCTCGCAGGCCCCTCCCGACCCCTCTACCGTGAAGGAGCCGGCACAGGATTCACGCCGAACAAGAGGAGTCACCCGTGCCCCCGGATTCCCGCCCGACAGCAGCCCCACGACTCATCGGGGACGCCGTACCCAAGCCGGGCTCACTGACCGGCGTCTTTCTGCTCGGCGGCGTGGGGGCGCGGCCCGCGTTCTACGCCGGCTGGCGCCAGGCCGCATCCGCCATCGGCGCCGGCAAGAAGCCCTTGAGATCTGATCATGGCTGATATCGACAAGAAGAACCTGGCCGCGGAGGTCCGCGAGTTCCTGAGCACCCGGCGGGCACGGATCACCCCGCAGCAGGCCGGGCTGCCGTTCTACGGCGGAAACCGCCGCGTGGCGGGCCTGCGGCGCGAGGAGGTGGCCCTGCTCGCCGGAATGAGCGTGGACTACTACGTCCGGCTCGAGCGCGGGAATCTCAGCGGCGCCTCGGACTCTGTGCTCGACGCCCTCGCTCACGCACTGCAGCTCAACGAGGCCGAGCGCGCTCACCTCTATGACCTGGCCCGTGCGTCAACTCCGACGGGCCGGCGTCCCACGGTGACCGCGTCCCGTGTGCGGCCCACGATCCTGCGGCTGCTCGACTCGATGACCGACGCGCCGGCGTATGTACGCAACGCACGGTTCGACATCCTCGCAGTCAACGCGCTCGGCCGGGCGTTGTACGCACCGGTCTTCGACTCGCCGCTGTTCGCCCAGCGCGAGCCCGTCAACACTGCCCGCTTCCTGTTTCTGGACCCCGCCGGCCAGGACTTCTGGGCCGACTGGGACAAGGGGGCCGACGACTCCGTGGCCTTCCTGCGCTCCGAGACAGGCCGAGCGCCCCATGACAAGGCGCTGACCGACCTGATCGGAGAGCTCACGACCAAGAGCGAGGAGTTGCACGCCGATGGGCCCGCCACGACGTGAAGATCCACCGCTCCGGCGTGAAGCGCCTTCACCACCCGCTCGTCGGTGATCTCGCGCTGCCCTACGAGGCGATGGATCTGCCGGCCGATCCTGGCCTCCGCCTCAACTTCTACACCCCCGAACCGGACTCGCCGGAGCGGGAGGCCCGGCCGGCGGCCGTGTGTCCGATGAGGACGGGCACGATCAGCCCATGTCGTCCCCTCTGTCCTCCTGGCCCAGGTCGGTCACGTGGCCGACCGACTGACCCCGCGGACATCGTCCAGGGCGCGCAGCACCGCTGGCCGAGACATGACCGGGGGCCGTCGCCCCGAGCCGGCCGGCTCAGCGGGGAGCGAGCGTGTGCCGGTAGCGTTCGGCGGGCCGGGAGTTGGAGAGACTGCCGCTCAGCGCCTGGCGCGCGGCCTGGTAAGAGTCCCACATTTCGATGTCGGGGAGCGCCGGGAGGGTCACGAACTCACCGGCGTCGAGCCCTGCGAGGGCGGCGTCGACCATGTCGTCAGCGCTCATCACCCACCCCTGGGGCAGGCTCTCCACCGGGGTGCCGGCGATCTCCCAGAAGTCCGTCGCGGTGGCTCCGGGCAGGACCACCTGCACCCGCAGCCCCTTCTCGCCCAGCTCATGGCGCAGCGACTGGCTCAAAGCGAGCACGAATGCCTTGGAGGCGCCGTAGACGCCATTGAGCAACTCCGGTACGACAGCGACGATCGAACCGATGTTGATGACCGTGCCACCGCCTCGCGACACCGCACCGGGTGCGAAGGCGTAGGTGAGCCGGGTCAGCGCGGTCGCGTTGAGGGCGATCATGGATTCCATCGCGTCCACGTCCGAGTCCACGAGTCCGGTCACCGCACCGAACCCGGCGTTGTTCACCAGCACCGAGATGTCCGCGTTGGAGCGCAGCACCGCCTCGACGCGGCGCAGGTCCTCGCCCTGCCCGAGGTCGGCGATCAGCACCTCCACCGAGCGGCCGGTAGCACTGGTGATCCGCTCCGCCACCGCGTCCAGCTTCTGCCGGTTGCGCGCCACGAGGATCAGGTCATGGCCCCGCCGGGCCAGCCGGTCGGCGTACACCGCGCCGATGCCCGAGGAGGCACCGGTGATCAGGGCGGTTCCCAATGTTGTGCTCATTCTGCCGTCGTTCCTTCGAATCGCAGGTTGCTGATGTCGATCGTGACCATCAGCTCGTCGTAGATCGGTGATCGGTTCACATCCCGCCGGTAGGCCCGGCGCATGGTGGGCATCCGGATCCCGTCCACTTCGACGATGTTGTGCACGTACTGCGCGGCGGCGAACCCGCCGGCCACGTCGACGTGGTAGTCGTGCCGGCGCAACAGATTGTCCGTGCCGAAGTAGAAGTCCTGGATCGTGCTGTGTCCGGCGATGTGGGCCGGGAAGGTGGCCCGCAGGCCGCGCCAGCGTTCACCGTTCTCCCACCACGGCTCGATCTCGGCGGTCTCGAAGCCGGGCATGGCGAGCAGGAACGGGGTGGTGAGATAGGTCCACATCGCGTATCCGTTGAAGTAGGCGCGGTGCAGTGGGTCCCAGGGAATGTGCATCTCATGGCCGTCGAAGGACGACCTGGGGTTGACGCGCTCCGCCACGATCCGCCCGTCCGGCTTCTCGATGGCGATGCGGTCCGGGCTGAAGTCGGTGCGCTGGTCCGGCGCGCCGAACGGGTGCACGGAGGCGTGCTGGGTATGCGCGGAGACCGTCATTTCACGGGGATCCGGGTCCTGGACCAGGCCCTTCATGCCCCACAGCCGGCCACCGGTGACGATCGTGGCGCGCACCGTCTGCACCTGCCGCCAACGATCGAGCCCTCCGTGTGCCTCGAGTACTTCTCGCAGCAGCGGGCTCACCGGTGGATCTTGGGTCTGTCTCGTCATGGGGGTTTCCTTCGCTGGGTGGAGCTGAAGCCGTTCGGCTTCACGACGTCACGGCCCCGTCACTGCACTTGACGCAACCGTAGTTCTTTCACCTATGTCGAGCAAGGTGAGGATCGACATAACCGACTACACTTTCCATATGTCGTACGCAGCCACCGAACGCTTTGAGATGGAGCTGGCGCCGGGGGGTCTCGCCCTGGTGCAAGACCTGCTGAACACCATCGGCGTGGGTGGGCCGAGGTACCCGGATCTACTGCAGGAGGTGCGACCTGCTCAGCAGTGGCTGGATGCTGCGCTGGAGCAGTGGGCGGAGAGCACCGGGGCCGGCCGGCTGCCCGACATCGCACTTTCCGGGCGGGACCTGCCCCGTCTTCGTGCCGTCCGAGACCGACTGCACGCAGGCTTGTGCCGTCACGAGCCGTCAGGCCCGGAGCCGAGCGGCTCGATCCGGCTCACGATGAGTGCCGACGGCCGGATCGAGGCGCACCCGGAGGGGCGCGGAGTCCGATGGATTACTTCGGCGCTGCTTGCAGAGATGTACGAGGCGCAGCGGAAGGACGTCTGGCGGCGGTTGAAGATCTGCCGCTACGAGAAGTGTGCCGTGGCCTTCTACGATCGCTCGCGGAACAACAGCGGGGTCTGGCACGACGTGCGCATCTGCGGCAACACCGTCAATCTGCGGGCTTCCCGGGCCCGGCGCAGGCAACTGTCCTGATGCGGTCGAGCATTGCCGCACCCAGCGGGCCACGAAGGTCTCGGTCCCGGCCCGTGGGTTCTGCAGGTAGTTTAGACATGCAACCACGGCGCAGAGTCGCCACCGCGAGATCGGGGAGGGCCGCACAGTGCGCAGAACCAGATTCGATGACGCCGCGTGCCCGATCGCGCGCTCGCTGGACCAGATCGGCGACTGGTGGTCCCTCCTCATCGTCCGGGACGCGCTGGACGGCGCACGCCGGTTCACCGAGTTCCAAAAGCGCCTCGGCCTGGCCAAGAACATCCTCAGCGCGCGGTTGAGCAAACTCGTGGCCCACGGAATCCTCCGCTTGGAGCCCGCATCGGACGGCAGCGCCTACCAGGAGTATGTGCTCACGGAGAAGGGCGAGTCCCTGCGCCTGGTACTGATGGCCCTGCGCCAATGGGGCGAGGACTTCCTCTTCGCCCCGGACGACCGCCCCTTGCCGCACGTGGTGAAGGCCAGTGGTAAGCCCCTGGGACCTCTTGAGATAACGCATCCGAAACCGCGGAAACTGGGCCCGCGCGATGTGGAGGTCCTCAAGGAGCTGGACGACTGACGTCTTCTTCCGCGGCTGGTGGGTCCCCGTCTCCCGCGCGAAGGCCGACGGCGCCACGCAGGCGGTAGGCACGGACCCCCGCCCACGTCCGGCGACAGCAGTTGCTTCGCGCCGACCGGCTCGCCGGTCGTGCGCCTCGCCGCCCACGACCCCCGGCCCTGTGTGTCGAGCGGGCGCGGACTGCCGTAGGGATCACACCGCGGAAACACGATGGCCGGCCCTGTGCCGCTCGCGCAGCGCATGCCGGAACGTGGCCGCGCACAGGAGAAGGAACGCGGCGCTCACCGCGGTCAGCAGACTCCAGGCGACGGCCTGCCGGCCGGACATACCGGTTCCGTACAGCCAGCGCACGAGGAAGTTGGTGCTGGCGAAGACCGGGAAGGTGAAGATCCAGTACCCGTAGTGGAACGACTGCTGACGCACATCCGGGAGCAGGAACGCGATGATGAGCAGCGTGAAGAGCAGCAGGCCCGCGAACCCGTAGCCGATCATGTCCAGCACTCCGTGGTGGGCCGCCATCCAGGCAAGGCCGCCGGTGGCCGGCGGGATGACCAGGACGGTGAGTGTGGGACGGGCGGGTGCGGGCATACTGCCGCCGCCTGCGACGAGGCTGCCCAGGACCACTGTGCCGAAAGCGAGCCAGTAGAGGACCCCGACCGCGAAGGTCGCCGCCGCCAGTTCCGGAAGGCGAAGCACCGAGGCCGTGGAACTGGAGATGAAGGGTGCTGAGACCACCGGCAGCAAATAGCCCGGGTGCAGAGGTGCCGCGCTCAGGCCGCCGGTCACCCAGTGGGCCAGAAGCCGGGCGGCGATGACCGCGGCAGCCGTGGCGAATACGGCATAGGCCCATCGGGCGCCGTCCAGGCCGTAACGGGAGAAGTGCCCCGCCGTGAGCATCCCGACGATGGGGACGTAGGCAAGGGTGAAGCCCTGGCCGGGATGATGGAGATCGTCGAGAACGTTACGCCATCGCGCCCCACCGCGGAGCACATACTTCGCGAGCAGGACCACCCACACCAGGCCGCTCAGGACGAACAGCGCATCGCTGGCCCACAAGGGTGCCGAGACGGTCGCCGCCGCGGACTGCCATGCGCCGCCGAGGCCGGCCGTGCCCAGAGAGATGGACATCAGGCCGATGCTCTCCGCGCGAGGGGCCGGCGACTGCCGGCCGCCGGGAACGAGGACTCTGTTGGGATGCCGAGGCGCCCCGGTGGGGGAGGTCCCCTGCGTGCCACCGGGCGTGCTTTCGGTAACCGCGTCCATGCCGACGGACTGCATCGCGACCTTTCGTTGAACTCTTCGGGAGCGCGGACTGGAGCTGAGCCGGAAGAGCCGG
>NZ_JBHYKH010000449.1:0-7487 GCF_042741275.1 Streptomyces sp. NPDC058964 | reverse complement strand
GCGACGACCACCGAGTCGGCGTGCAGCACGCGGTCGCCGGCCGTCACGCGCCAGCCGCCGTCGGCGTCCCGGCGCAGCTCCGTCGCCGCGCGGCAGGAGAGGATCTCGCCACCGCGCGCGGTGACCGAACCGGCCACCGCGTGGGCCAGGGTGCCGACGCCGCCCTCGATGCCCATGAACACCGGCCCGGTCTGCCGGTTCGCGGCGGCCTTGGCCTGGATCTCGCGTACGGCCTCGGTCAGCGAGTCGTGCGCGCGGGCGGCCGCGAAGAGCTGCGGCACGGCCGAGCGCATCGAGATGCGGTAGGCCTCACCGGCGTAGACCCCGCCGAGCAGGCGCTCCACGAGGCGGTCGACCACCTCGCGGCCCAGCCGCGCCGCCACGTACTCGCCGACCGCCACGTCCTCCCCGATCTCCGTGCGGGGCAGCTCGGCGTCGCGCTCGATACGGGCGAGACCCTCCTCGGACAGGACCCCGGCGAGCGCGGACGCGGTGCCGGGAACGCCCATCACGTGCCCCTTGGGCATGGGGCGCAGGGCGCCGCGGGTCCAGATCGAGGCGGTCGCGGTGGCGGGCGCCTGGAGGCGGTCGGCGAGGCCCACTTCGCGTGCGAGCGCGACCGCCTCGGGGCGGCGGGCCAGCATCGACTCGGCGCCGAGGTCGAAGCGGACCCCCTCCAGCTCGGCGACCTGCAGCTTGCCGCCGACTCTGCGGGCCGCCTCCAGGACGGTGACGCGCGCCCCCCGCTGCAGCAGCCGGTGGGCGGCGGCCAGCCCCGCGATGCCGGCCCCGATGACGACGACGTGCCCCGTACCCGTACCTGATCCGCTCATGGCTCCACCCTCTCAGACCTCACCGGCACTCCCGCCAGGGCCATGCGGCCCCGCCGAGTCCCGGCCGTGACCGCATCACGACCGTCCCGGTCGAACGTCCCGGCCCGCCCCGGCGTCGAAGGAGCGTCATCCGTCACGGCCCTCGGGGGTATCGCCACATGCGCACACGACGTTCCGTACGACCGGCTCGGGCCCTGGCCGGGATCCTGCTCGCCGCCGCGCTCGCGCTCGCGGGCTGCGGCGGCTCGGGCTCCTCCGGCGGGGCCACGAGCGACTCCAAGGCGGACGCGGCGGCCGCGGGCGAGCCGGGCGTCGCGGAGAGCGTGAAGGACGGCTCCGCCGCGAAGGCGAAGGGCTCCCAGGACAAGGCGCCCGACCTCACCGCGAACCGCATCATCCGCACCGCCTCCCTGACCGTGCGGGTCAAGGACGTGCCCAAGGCGCTGGACGAGGCCCGCGCCACCGCCGAGAGCGCGGGCGGTTACGTCGGCAAGGAGACCACCGGCCGGGACTCCCGGGGCCACGAGCGCACCCGTGTCGTCCTGCGCGTGCCCACCGACAGGTACGACGAGGTCCTCACCGACCTCCAGGGCACCGGCAAGCTGATCGACCGCAGCACGAAGGCGCAGGACGTCACCGACCAGGTGGTGGACGTGGAGAGCCGCATCCGCACCCAGCGGGCCAGTGTGGCCCGGGTCCGCGAGCTGATGGACAAGGCGGCCAAGCTCAGTGACGTGGTCACCCTGGAGGGGGAGTTGAGCAGCCGGGAGTCGGACCTGGAGGCGCTGCTCGCCCGGCAGGCGTCCCTGAAGGACCGCACGAGTCTGGCCACCATCACGCTGTCGCTGTCCGAGACGCCGGTGAAGAAGGCCGCGAAGGACGACGGCGCGCCCGGCTTCACGGACGCGGTGACCGGCGGCTGGCACGCGTTCGTCACGATGCTGCGCTGGATCGCCCTCGCCCTGGGCGCGGTACTGCCGTTCGCCGTGCCCGCGGCGCTGCTCCTGCTGCTGTGGCTGCGGGTCGTACGTCCCCGCAGGGCGCGCCGCGCGGCCGCCGGTGAGGAGGGCTGAGCGGGCCCGAAGTGCCCCGTCCCCGTAGCGTGTTCACATGAACATGAGCGGTGGGCGGGGCGGGACGGAACGTCTGGTCGTGATCGGCGGCGATGCCGCGGGGATGTCGGCGGCCTCGCAGGCGCGGCGCAGGCGCGCGCCCGGAGAGCTGGAGATCGTCGCGTTCGAGCGCGGCCACTTCACCTCCTACTCGGCGTGCGGGATCCCGTACTGGGTGGGCGGTGACGTTCCCGAGCGGGACCGGCTGATCGTGCGCACGCCCGAGGCCCACCGCGAGCGCGGGATCGATCTGCGGATGCGCACCGAGGTCATGGAGATCGACGTGGACCGGCAGCGGGTACGCGCGCGTGACGTCGGCTCCGGGGCCGAGTCCTGGACGTCGTACGACAAGCTCGTGATCGCGACCGGCGCGCGCCCGGTCCGCCCCGACATGCCCGGCGTGGACGCGCCCGGTGTGCACGGCGTGCAGACCCTGGACGACGGCCAGGCGCTGCTCGACTCCCTGGCACGCGCGCGCGGCCGCCGGGCGGTCGTCGTGGGCGCCGGCTACATCGGCGTCGAGATGGCCGAGGCGCTCATCAACCGGGGCTATGAGGTGACGGTCGTCAACCGGGGCAGTGAGCCCATGTCCACGCTCGACCCGGACATGGGCCGCCTGGTGCACGAGGCCATGGAGGGCCTGGGCATCACCATGGTCAACGACGCCCGCGTCACCGGGCTGCGGACCGGGCCCGACGGGAGGGTGCGCGCGGTGGCCACGGAGGACGACGAGTACCCGGCGGACGTGGTCGTGCTCGGCATCGGGGTCCGCCCGGAGACGAGCCTGGCCCGCGCCGCGGGACTGCCCCTGGGCCGGTACGGCGGTCTGCTCACCGACCTCGCGATGCGGGTGCGCGGGCACGAGAACATCTGGGCCGGCGGCGACTGCGTGGAGGTCCTCGACCTGGTCTCCGGCCAGGAGCGGCACATCGCCCTGGGCACCCACGCCAACAAGCACGGGCAGGTCATCGGCACCAACGCCGGCGGCGGTTACGCCACGTTCCCGGGCGTGGTCGGCACGGCGGTGAGCAAGGTGTGCGACCTGGAGATCGCCCGCACCGGTCTGCGCGAGAAGGACGCGCGCCGGGTCGGGCTCCGCTTCGAGACGGTCACCATCGAGTCGACCAGCCGGGCCGGCTACTACCCCGGTGCCTCCCCCATGACGGTGAAGATGCTCGCCGAACGCCGCACCGGGCGGCTGCTCGGCGTGCAGATCGTGGGCAGGGAGGGCGCGGCGAAGCGGGTCGACATCGCCGCGGTCGCCCTCACCGCGGGCATGACGGTGGAACAGATGACGGCACTGGACCTGGGCTACGCCCCGCCGTTCTCGCCCGTGTGGGACCCGGTGCTGGTGGCGGCGAGAAAGGCGGTGGCGAAGGTCCGCGCGGGGACGGGCTAGGCCGTGCCGCTGATCCTCGGCAGGGAGGTCACGCCCGCGCCGGACGCCGCGGACGCGGTCTGCTCCCCCGCCGGCTTGGCGTGCGCGGCGGACGGCCTGGTGGAGCGCAGCCGGTTGCTGACGGCCTCGTCCAGGGTCACGGGCCGCTGCATCTGCGTGGCCAGCCGCCCGGCCTCCTGGCCGAGCCGGGCCACGTCCTCCCAGGGGAGCTTCACGACAAGGGACAGCTCCGCCTCGCCGTCGGGCAGAGCGTGCATGGGAGGAGTAACTCGGTCGTTCATCGCCTGATCCTCACGTCGGTTGACGAGAGATACGCACAAGCGGTCGGCCGTGTTCACCGATTCGCGGGCCGCATCGGGGGCACTACTTCTGTGTGGTCATCCCCGTCCATGACGTGAACCCGGTGCGCCGTACCCCTTGGGTGACGTATGCGCTGATCGCCGCGAACGTACTCGTCTTCCTGTCCACGCCCGGCATCGCCGGCTCCGTGGCGGGCGGCAGCGACCTGGCGCGGCTGTGCCATCTGCAGGCGTTCACGGACCATTACGCGGTGGTGCCGCGAGAACTGATCCACCATCAGCTGCCGCAGCGGGTCCCGACCGGGGACGTGGGGCTCGGCCCGCGCGGACCGGGCTGCCTGGTGGCCCCGCCGGGCTACCACAAGTCGCCGCCGCTGTCGGTGTTCACGGCGATGTTCCTGCACGGCAGCTGGCTGCACCTGCTGGGCAACATGCTCTTCCTGCTGATCTTCGGCAACAACGTCGAGGACCGGATGGGTCACATCCGGTACTTCCTCTTCTACGTCGTCTGCGGCTACGCGGCCGGCTACGGCTTCGCGCTCCTCAACGACACCTCGGGCGACCCGCTGATCGGCGCGTCGGGGGCGATCGCGGGGGTGCTGGGCGCCTATCTGGTGCTGTATCCGAGGGCCAGGGTCTGGGTCCTGGTGCCGTTCCTGATCTTCCTGCCGCTGCGGCTGCCCGCCTGGCTGGTGCTGGGCTTCTGGTTCGCGCTGCAGGCGGTGTACTCGTCCGGCCACGGGGTGTCCGGGGCCGGGACGGTGGCATACGCGGCGCACATCGTGGGCTTCGTCGCGGGCATGCTGCTGGCGCTGCCCCTGCGCGCGGGCACCCCGCCCCCGCCGGAGCCGCGCCGCCTGCTGTTCGGCAGGCAGGCCCGGCCCCGGCACACGTGGTAGGTCAGCGGGCCGTCCGGGTGTGGACGTAGTCCACGAGCCGGGTCAGCGCGTCCGGGTCGGTGGACGGCATCACGCCGTGGCCGAGGTTGAAGACGTGGCCCTCCAGGCCGGCGGCCGAATCGAGCACCTCGCGCGTCTTGGCCTCGACGGCCTCCTCGGTGGCGAACAGGACCGTCGGGTCGAGGTTGCCCTGGAGCGCCTTGCCGGGGCCGACGCGGCGGGCCGCCTCGTCCAGCGGGACGCGCCAGTCGACGCCGACGACGTCCGCGCCGGCCTCACCCATGAGCCGCAGCAGCTCGCCGGTGCCGACGCCGAAGTGGATGCGCGGGACGCCGTACCCGGCCACGGCGTCGAAGACCTTGGCCGAGGCGGGCAGCACGGAGCGCCGGTAGTCCGCCGGGGCCAGGGCACCGGCCCAGGAGTCGAACAGCTGGACCGCGCTCGCGCCCGCCTCGATCTGGACCTTCAGGAAGGCCGCCGTGATCTCGGCGAGGCGGTCGAGGAGGTCGGCCCACAGCTCGGGGTCGCCGTACATCATCGCCTTGGCGTTCTCGTACGTGCGGGAGGGGCCGCCCTCGACGAGGTAGCTCGCGAGGGTGAACGGGGCGCCGGCGAAGCCGATGAGCGGGGTGGCGCCCAGCTCACGGGTGAGCAGGCCGATGGCCTCGGTGACGTACGAGACGTCCTCGGGCGTCAGGTCCCGCAGCTGGGCCAGGTCGGCGCGGCTGCGGATCGGGCGCTCGACGACCGGGCCGACGCCGGGCTTGATGTCGAGGTCGATGCCGATGGCCTTGAGCGGGACGACGATGTCGCTGAAGTAGATCGCCGCGTCGACGTTGTGCCGGCGCACCGGCTGGAGCGTGATCTCGGTGACCAGCTCGGGCCGCATGCAGGACTCCAGCATCGGAATGCCCTCGCGCACCTTGCGGTACTCCGGCAGTGAGCGTCCGGCCTGCCGCATGAACCACACGGGGGTGTGCGGCACGGGTTCACGCCTGCACGCCTTGAGGAAGGCGCTGTCGTACGTCGCTGTCGGCTGCTTGCCCGTGGGGCTTCCGTTGGCACTCACGACGAAAAGTCTCGCACGGCCCCGAAGCCGACGTGGCCACGCCCTTAGGTGCCCTTTAGGTGGTGTCTCTCCCTGCGCGAAGCCCCGCTTCCCCTTAATCTTCCCCGCATGGCTGCGGCTCAGGGACGACTGTCGGACGGCGCTGGCGGAATGGACGACGCGAAGGACAAGGAGGAGGCGGAGCGGCATACGGACAGTACGGCTCCGCCAGCCTTCCGGGCCGCGGTCGAGGCGCTCAGGAGCGCGCGGCTGCGGCCGCAGGTCGAGGTGGACCCGGCGCCTGCGCCGCAGCGGCTCGCCCCGTTCGCGTACGCCGTGGAGGCGGCGGTCGTCGACGGCGACCAGGACCTCGCCGACGGGCGCCTGGTGCTGCTGCACGACCCGGCCGGGCACGACGCCTGGCACGGCACCTTCCGGCTGGTGACGCTGGTGCGCGCCGAGCTGGAACCGGAGATGGCCGCGGACCCGCTGCTGCCCGAGGTGTGCTGGTCGTGGCTGACCGGGGCGCTCCAGGCGCGCGGGCTGGGATACGGCGAGCCGAGCGGCACGGTCACGCGCGCGAGCTCGCACTACTTCGGCGGGCTGTCCGCGCGCCCGGCCGCCTCGCAGATCGAGATCCGTGCCTCCTGGACGCCCCGTGAGGGCCTGGGCGGGGTGCCGGACACCGCGTCGCACCTGGCCTCGTGGTGCGATCTGCTGGCCCAGGTCGCCGGCCTGCCGCCGGCCGCGCCCGGCGACGCCTCGGTGGTGACCCTGCCGCAGCGCCGGGGACCGCAGTCCCGCTGACCTCTCGTCCCGGCTTTCGCCGACCCGCGGTCGATCATCATCTCGTTGACCATCTCTTTGTCGATACGGCCACTTTCAGTCCCGTAATCGCCACGGCTCGAACCGACTCGATCTTCGGATGATCGATCGCGTGTCCGAATTGCACGGATTGTTACTCACTAGATCGTGATCATTCCCTAAAGGCGGACGGGTTTGCTGCCGAAGACGACTGTGACCTTGAAAGCACGGTTCGTCCCGGCTTCACCCCCAGAGCCGGGCCCGTCCCGCACCCCAGGAGGCCTGGTGTCCGTTCTTCTTGAGCAGCCCGCAAGCCTGGTCGCCTACCGCCCGAACAAGCCCACCGCCATGGTGGTCGTGGCCGACCCGCGCGTCCGCTCCACCGTCACCCGCCATCTGTGGGCGCTCGGTGTGCGTGATGTCATCGAGGCCTCGTCCATCGCGGAGGCTCGTCCCCGCATCGGCAACCCCCGCGACATCTGCGTCGCCGACGTCCACCTCCCGGACGGCTCCGGCCTGACCCTCCTCTCCGAGACCCGTGCCGCCGGCTGGCCCAACGGCCTGGCGCTGTCCGCCGCCGACGACATCGGCGCCGTGCGCAACGCCCTGGCCGGCGGGGTCAAGGGCTACGTCGTCACCGGCACCCGGACCAACATCGGGCTCCCCACCCGGCCGGGCACCTCCCCCATCGGCGCCACCGCCGCCCGTATGCACCGCCGCCCCCCGGGTTCCCCGAGCCACCCGGGTGGCTACCGCGAGCTGTCCGGCCGTGAGGTCGAGGTGCTCCGGCTGGTCGCGGAGGGTCAGTCGAACAAGGCGATCGGCGTCTCGATGGGCCTGTCCGCGCTCACCGTCAAGAGCCACCTCGCGCGCATCGCCCGCAAGCTCGGCACGGGCGACCGCGCCGGAATGGTCGCGGTGGCCCTGCGCACCGGAATCATCCACTGAAACCGACCGGAGGACCCGCCTCCGAAGCACTTTGGCCGTTCACTCACATGAACGGGATGTTTCACCGACCTGACTGGTTTACGACCCCCTGACGCGGGGGGGGCGGGGGGTGTGTGCTGAGGGGGCGCGGGAGAGAGATGTGAGA
>NZ_JBHYKH010000448.1:0-7512 GCF_042741275.1 Streptomyces sp. NPDC058964 | reverse complement strand
ATTCTCGAGGGGGGTATCCGCCTCGCGGGGTTCCTGGCTGTCGTGGTACGCCTGCGGGATGGGGGGCGACCTGCGCTGCGACCCTACGGGGGGGGCCGGGGCGCTCGGCGTTCCCGCGGGTTCCGCCGAGCGGCCCGACAGGGCGAACAGAGTGGTCCACCACGAAAGGATGTTGCTCCAGCTCCTGCGTTCCCCGGTGTCCCCCAGCGCGGCAAGGAGGACGAGGACCTCCTTGCGTGCCTCCCTGGCCTCGGCGTGGCGTCCGGCGGTGTCCAGCATCCGGGAGCGGTGGACCAGGCTCCACGTGAGGATGGCCGACGAGGTCCGGCCGGCGTCGAAGTCGCGGCGGAGGTCGTCCACGAGTTCCGCGAAGGCCTCGAGCGCCTCGTCCTGACGTCCGGCGGCGTCGAGCTCGGCCGCCCACTGGACCATGGTCCAGAAGGAGGCTCCCCCCGGACTTTCCGATCGCTCGGCTCGCGCGACCCTGCCGTAGATCTCCGCCGCCTCCGCGTGACGTCCGTCCTCGGCGAGTACAACGGCCAGACGGCCGTAGCCGTACACGGGTCTGTTCACCTTGCCCTGCTCGAAAGAGGCCCCCCACGTCTCGGCCAACTCCTCGCATATGGCGAGACCTTCCGTCCGGCGCCCGGCCTCGTAGAGCTCGAACTCATAGGCGGACAGGGCACGGGCCAGCAATTCGGTCCGCTGCGGAAGGCTCGTGTCGATGCGCCGGGCGACATCGACGGCCTCCGCGCTCAGCGCCAGCCGAATGTCCGGCCGGCCCCTGAATTCCGCCTCGTATCCGTACGAGATCAGGGCCTCGCAAAGCTTGGGCAGATACGTCAGCGGGCCCACCCCCGCAAGCACCCGGTACGCCTCGATCTCTCGCATGGGGCTCAGCCGGCCGGATCCCAGCAGCATTGTCCGCGCTCTCAGCACCGCATCCTGATCAAGCTTCTCGGTGTGATTCATGACGGAGATTCTGAGAGTTCGAGAAGGGGGCGAACAAGGTTGAAGAGCTGTGCCATCCGTCCTACGAAAATGGCCTCTGACCTGTCATGATGGAGACGTATTCACCCCTGGGCCGCCCAACTGGCGCGCAGGTGAACCGATACAGCGGTGACTCGGTCGCACCGGCCGGCTCCGCCCGACGAAATTGCGAGGCAGGCCAGAGCGGCCAATACCGTCAGAGTCACCGCCCCCGTCGACCCCGCCTCCGCCGATACCATCGGCAACACCACGCGCCGAAGAGCGTCGTCGTCCGCCTGGAGCCGGCGGTGGAGCGCCCCCCTTGTGATCGCTCAGGACGGCTTGTGCGCGATACCGCCCTGGAGGCGGGCGAGCCGGGTGACGAGCAGCGCGGCGTCGTCCACCGAGCTGACCGGGCGAGCCGCCATGAGGGCGTCGCACACCTCGCCCAGCGGAGCCCGGGGATCCCTGACCGCCCGGCTGAGCACGGCGATGCCCTGGTCCAGGTCCAGTGCCCTGCTCCGGTCCTCGATCATGCCGTCGGTGTACAGGACCAGCAGGCTGCCCGGATCGACGACATGGCGTGTCTCCCGGTACACGGGGTCGAGTCCCATGCCCACGGGTGGTCCCGGCTCGCCGCCCAGCGTGCCGGCCGTGCCGTCCGGCCGGATGAGCAGCGGCGGTGGATGACCCGCCAGGGCGACCTGGAGGAGCCCGCTCACCCCGTCGTAGACGACACACGCGCAGGTGGCGGCGAGTTTGTGGCCCGGGACGCCGTCGGCCAGATCGTCCAGCCGGGTGAGCAGTTGCCCGGGGAGCAGACCCACCGACAGCAGGGCGCGCGTGCAGGAGCGGTAGCGCCCCATGGCCGCTGCGGCACTCAGGCCATGACCCATGACGTCGCCGATGCTCAGCCCGATCCTGCCGCCCGGCAGCAGAACGCTGTCGTACCAGTCGCCCCCGGCGAGAGTGCCGTCCTGCGCGGGGCTGTAGCGGTGCGCCGTCCGCGCCCACGGTGTCGTGGGAAGGCCCGACGGGAGCAGATGGCGCTGGAGCGTCAGCGTGGCCAGCCGCTCGCGCCTGTAGAGCAGGGCGTTGTCGATCGCGATGGCCGTGCGGGTGGCGATGTCGTGCGCGGTGCGGATGTCCTCGTTCCCGAACTCGCGGTCGTAGCGCAGGAAGGTGACGCAGCCCAGCACCCGTCCGCCGGCCGACAGCGGTACGGCGATCCCGTGCTCGGGGCCCGCACCGTGCTCGCCGGTGCGATAGGCCACGGGCCCTGCGGTACGGACGCAGTCCGCGACCGGGTCCGCCGCCGGTCGTGGCCCCTCCAGAGCGTCGTCCGGCCGGGAGTCGTCCCGCCCCGCCGACGCGGTGAGCCTGTGCACCCAGGGCAAGTCACCGGCGTCCGCCGGGGCGTCCGCGCTCGCCGTCCCGTCCAGGTCGGTGAACGCGGTGTCCGAGTCCGGGTGCACCACCGCGCGGAGCAGTTCGACGGTGACGGCCCGCGCGAACTCCGGAACGCAGACCGTGGCGAGCTTCGCCGCGACGCCGCCCAGGTCCAGCCCGTGCCCCAGCGTGGCGCCGACCCGGCCGAGCAGTTCCATGCGCCGGCGTTCCTGGGCCGCGTCGAGCAGTTCGTGCCGGGTCGCGCCGAGTTCACGCACCACACCGGCCTGGCCGACGACACGGCCTTCGCTGTCACGCAGCGGGAACAAGGTGCCCATCGCGGCGTACGGGCGTCCGTCGGGGCCGATGGCCGCGACCTGGAGGTTGTCGACGGTCTCGCCGTCGTCGACGACCCGGCGCAGTACCCGCTCGTACGCCTGTGGGTCGGGCAGGTCGAGGACATCGAGGATGCTTCGTCCCAGATGCTCCCCGACCGGCAGACCGTTGACACGGGCCAGCGCCTCGTTGACGAAGCGGAACCGCAGGTCCTTGTCGAGGACGGCCAGGCCGATGGGGGACGAGTGCAGCAGATGGTCGGCCATGGCCGCGTCGCACTGATGGATCTGCTGGACCTCGGGGACGGCGACGGCCAGCAGCCCGGTTCCGGTCGCGAGCGGCACCGGTACGGGATGCCAGGCGATGGCACGGCAGGTGCCGTCCGGGCACCGCACCCAGTCGGTGCGCACCCCGCCTGCCGCGCGCACGAGCCTGCGCACCAGCTCGCTCCCTCGCACGGTGGCCCGGTCGGCCAGCGCCGCCGCATCCCTGCCGACGATCTCCCGCACGGCATGACCGGTCAGTGCCTGCGCCGCGGAGTTCCACGTGAGCACTCGGCCGTCGGGGTCGAACAGAGCCACGGCAACGGCATCGCGCCCCGCCGGCGTGCCCCGGCCCGGGGCCGGTGAGGCCGGCCGCTCCGCCGGCTCGGCCGACTCATCCGGTGCAGTCACCAGGGCCACCCATCCCGTTCCGACTCCCCCACAACGACCTGTGGCTCTCCGGGCGCCGCCAGGACGCCGCTCGAGCCGGATCCGGCCACCTCAGCCTACGGTCGGAGCCCGGTCCTCTCGCGCCGGAAGGCCGCCCGCACCACCCGGAGGAGTGACCGGGGCGCTGCCCGGACGCGGGAAATGAGCAGGCGTTCCGTCGGTCGTGTCGATTACAGTCGGCTCGCTCGTCCCCGGACTCGTAGCGGCAGCCGGGCTGGTCAGGCAGTTCGCTGGGGGATTCCGCAGGATGCGGTCCGAACGCTTGGACCTGCCCGGTCACGGGGGCATCTGCTTCCGGTACTCCCGACCGAGGTCGTGATCATGCGCGTGCACTATCCCCGTACCCCCCACCTTCCCTGGTCGCCCGGTGCGAGTAGGGACGACGTACGTGTCTGCGACCTCTCCGGACTGCGGGGTGCGGAGGTCGTGGTCACCGAGAAGCTCGACGGCGAGAACACCACGCTGTACCCGGACGGGCTGCACGCCCGCTCGCTCGACTCTGCGCACCATCCTTCGCGGGCGTGGGTCAAGGGACTGCAGGGGCGGATCGGCGCGGCCATACCCGCGGGGTGGCGGGTGTGCGGGGAGAACCTGTACGCCCGGCACTCGATCGCGTACGAGGAACTGGAGAGCTGGTTCTACGGGTTCTCCGTCTGGGACGGGGAACGCTGCCTGGACTGGGACCGCACGGTCCGGTTCCTGGGGCGTCTCGGCGTTCCGGCCCCTCCGGTGCTGTGGCGCGGCACATTCGACGAACGGGCCGTACGGGCACTGCGGTTGGACCCCGCTCGCCAGGAGGGCTACGTCGTACGCACCGTCGAGGGGTTCGGGCGCGAGGAGTTCGGGCGGCGGGTGGCCAAGTGGGTACGGCCGGGCCATGTGCAGACCGGCACGCACTGGATGCACACCGACGTCGTGGAGAACGGGCTGAGCCCGGCCGCGGGCCCGTGGGGCCGGCGCTGGGGGGGGCGGGGGGGCGAGTATGCGGCGCGTGCGCGCGCGGGGGGGCGGGGGCCGGGGGCGGGCGGTGGGGGCGGGGGGGGGGGGGGGGGGGGCGCCGGTCTGGGGCCGGGGCCCCGCGACGGGGACGCGGCCGCGGGAGCCGGATCCGTCCTGCGAGTCCGTCGTGGCCGATGTGTCGGCCAGGCTCGACGTGCTGGGCCGGACCGGGGACGCGCGGCTAGCGGGCGTGCTCGCGGCGCTGCTGCACGGGTGGCGGCGGCCCTCGCTGGCTCCCCGGCTGGCGGCGCCGCTCGGCATGCCGCTGGCGCGGCGGGTGGCGGACCTCGTCGGGCTGCACTCCCTGCTGCACCGGCCCTATCCCGACGAGGAGCGGCGCACCGGTCTGGGCCGCATGGCCGTCGCGGCCGATCTGGGCGTACTGCACGCGGTCGCCGGGGCGGTCGCGGTGGGCCGGGACGCCGGGGCGCGCGAGCAGGTCGACTGGTCCGCGCTGTACGCGGAGGAGGCCGGGCTGCTCGGCGAGGCACCGCTGGAGCCGCTGCGCTCGGGGCTGCGCGACGCCCTGTCCGGGCTCGGCGACGCCGACGCGGCGGACCGTTGCTGGACACAGGCGCGGGAGGCGTATGCCACGGGGCGTGTCACCACTGTCGAGGAGGCCGTGGCGGCGACCTGGCGGTGGCGGAGCGGGCGGTTTCCGCGGCTGCTCCAGCTCACCGGTCCGTCCGGCAGCGGCAAGAGCACGTTCGCCGCGGGGCTGCGGGGGGTCGACACCGTCGTGTCCCTCGACGACCTGCGGCAGGCCCGTGGCTCTCGTGCCGATCAGCGGGCCAACACCGACGTGCTCCGCGAAGGTCTGCAGCGGCTCGACACGGCGCTGGCCGACGGCGGGACGGTGGTGTGGGACGCCACGTCCCTCGTACGCCCACAGCGTTCGCTGGTGCAGGCGGTGGCACGCCGCCGCGACGCGCTGGTCACGCAGGTGGTCGTGGTGGTGGAGGAGGAGGCGCTGGCACGGCGCAACAGCGACCGGGCCCACCCGGTGCCGCCGGACGTGCTCGCCGGGCAGCTGAGGCGGTTCGATCCGCCGTATCCCGGCCAGGCGCACCGTACCTGGTACGTGGGAGCGGGTGGTGCCGTCGAGGACGTCGACGGCACCTTGGACGGAGAGGGGGTCTGATGCGTACCAGCGACGAGATCTACCACCGGGTCCGCTGGGACCCTCGCTTCGACGCCGCCCGGTTCGTCCTCGGGATCAGCCAGCGGGGGGCCGCTCCCAAGCGGGTCCCGCTGCCCTCCTTCGTGCCCGGGGGCGACATCCCCTGGCACCGTGTCGTCTTCGTCGAGGCGGACGGCGAGGTGGTGTGGGACCGGGCCGGCGGCGTCGACCGCATCGACGTGTCGACGGCCGGCCGGGCACAGGACCCGCGCGTGCTGCGGGCGCCGTTCTTCACCGCCGGGGCACCCCACGCCTGGGACCCCGTGGCTGCCGGATGGCGCATCGCCGACGGAACCCGGGGGAGGACGGCCGTACGGGACGGGGTGGCGCTGCGCGTGCTGACCTGGAACACACTCTGGGACCGCTACGACAGCGACCGCATCGACACAGCCGGGCGCAGGCCTCTGCTGCTCGCGGCGCTGGAGGAGGCCGACGCCGACGTCATCGCGCTGCAGGAGGTCGAGCCGAAGCTGCTCACCATGCTGCTCGAGGCGGCGTGGGTCCGGGCCGGCTACACCATCGGCACCGACCCGAGGGGCAGGCATGTCGACGACAGCGGACTGCTGTTGCTCAGTCGGCTGCCGGTACGGGAGGCGGGCCGGCACGAACTCGGCCCGCACAAGGCGGTCACCGCCGTGACCGTGGAGACGGCCTCCGGACCAATCGTGATCGCCAACACCCATCTGAGCAGCGACCACTCCGACAACGGTGCCGCCCGACGGGAGACCGAACTGGCCCAGCTGGCCAGGGGACTTGCCGGTGTGGACGCCCCCGTGATCCTGCTCGGCGACTTCAACGACGGCGGTGACGGCCCGAGCGGACCGGCCGCCGCCCTCGGACTCCACGATGCGTGGACGCAGGTGCACGGACCGGGCGACCGGACCCCCACGTTCGACCCCGGCGTCAATCCACTGGCCGCGGTCTCCTCGCTCTCCGGGCGGGCCTCCCGGCTGGACCGGATCCTGCTGCGCTCCCCCGGGCTCCGTGCGACCGACGCGGCCCTGCTGGGCGACTCGCCGGCCCCGGGCGGACTGTTCGTCTCGGACCACTACGGCGTGGCGGCGGACGTCAGCCTCGATGCGTCCGCGCCCGACGATACGGCCCTCGACATCCCGCCGACCGCCCGTACCGCGGTGGCGTGGATACCACCACAAGAGCTCTGGCCCACGATCCAGGACATCCGTGCCGAACACGATCCGCAGATCCACCGCTGGCCGCCACACGTCAATCTGATGTTCGGCTTCGTCCCCGAGTCCGCGTTCGACCGCGCCCTCCCCCTGCTGTCCCGGGCCGCGGCCTCCGTCCCGGCCTTCACCGCCCGCCTGCGGGGCGTGCACACCTTCGGACACCGCGACGACGCGACCGTCTGGCTCGACCCGGCCGCGTCCGACCAGGTTCCCTGGGCGGAACTGCGTGCCGCCCTGGAGCGGCTGTTCCCCCGCTGCCGGGGCCGCGCCGAGGGCTTCACCCCGCACCTGACCCTGGGCCGCAGCGAGGATGCACAGCGTGTTGCCGCCCGGTGCGCCGCCCGCCTGGGCAGTGGCCTGTCGGCACGGGTCGGAGAGCTCGTCGTCCTCTCCCGTCGGGGTGACGAGCCGATGCGGCCCCGGGCGGCCGTCGCGCTGGGCTCGGGTGAGGTACGGCAACTGCCGGAAGCCGGGCCCTGCCCCGTCACGCGCGACGAAGCCCCCGTCGAACGGACCGTGCGACGCCTCGCGGATGCGCTGGGCGAGGGAACCGTGCACGTCGTCGGCTCCCGGTGCATGGGCGGCGCCCTCGCCGGAGCCGACCTCGACCTGGTCGCGGGGGGGCCGGGCCCCGGCGGCCAGGCCCCAGGGCAATCGGGCGGGTGCACCGCGCGGCCCCCCCCCCCCCCGGGGGCCCGCGGTGAGCCCCGCGCGCCCCCCCCGCGGCGACCCCCCCGCG
>NZ_JBHYKH010000447.1:1923-7547 GCF_042741275.1 Streptomyces sp. NPDC058964 | reverse complement strand
GCGCAGCACACGTTCCTCCCCCGGACCAGCCGTAAGGGCGGTGACACCCTCGGCGTCCGGAGTCTCGTCGACCAGACCCGCCGACTCCATGCCGAAGGTCTCCCGTGTGCGCTCCAGCAGAGCGGGGATGGTCGCGCCGCCGCGCACGATGGTGCCGGCCAGGGACGACATGGTCTCGGCCTCGGCGGTGGCGCGGGCCGAGCGCCGGGACAGCCGTAGGGAGCGGTCCACGACTGCGGCGACGGTGGCCGCGACAACGGCGAACACGCCCAGGGCCAGCAGGGCATTGGGATCGTTCAGAGTGAAGGAACCGGTGGGTGGGATGAACCAGTAGTTCAGCAGCAGCGATGCCGTCACCGAGGCGATCACTGCCGACGCGACCCCGCCTATGCAGGCCACGCCGACCACGGCGAGCAGAAACAGCAGCGCCTCGCTCGTCAGGTTCACCGTCCCGCGCACCTGGGCGAGGACGGTGGTGAGCAGAACGGGCAGCACCAGACCGGCCACCGGGCCGGCGATCAGCCGGGCCGTCGAGAGGGTGCGGCGCCGGGAGGGGAGCAGGGTGCCGCGTCCGGCCCGTTCGTGGGTGACCCGGTGGACGTCGATGTCGCCAGACAACTCGGTCACGGTCTCCCCGGTGCCCGGCCCGCTCAGGAACCGCGCCAGCCGACCGCGCCTGCTGGTGCCGAGGACGAGCTGGGTGGCGTTCTCAGCGCGGGCGAACTCCACCAGGGCGGTGGCCACGTCGTCGCCGACCACCGAGTGGTAGCTGCCGCCAAGGTCCTCAACGAGCCTGCGCTGCCTGGCGAGGGAGGCGGCCGAGACACCGCCGGCCAGGCCGTCGCTGCGGGCCACGTGCACGGCGAGGAGATCGCCGCCGACCGATCGGGCGGCAATCCGGGCGGCCCGCCGGACCAGCGTGTCGCCCTCCGGGCCACCGGTCAGCGCGACGACCACCCGCTCACGGGTCTCCCACACCCCGCCGATGCCGTGCTGCGAGCGGTACTCCTGGAGCGCCTCGTCGACCCGGTCCGCCACCCACAGCAGTGCCAGCTGGCGCAGGGCGGTCAGATTGCCGGGCCGGAAGTAGTTGGCGAGGGCCGCGTCGATCTTCTCGGGAGCATAGATATTGCCGTGCGCCATGCGGCGGCGCAGGCCCTCAGGCGGCATGTCCACCAACTCGACCTGGTGGGCACGGCGGACGACGTCGTCGGGTACCGTCTCGTGCTGCGGCACCCTGGTGATCTTCTCGACCACGTCGTTGAGGGATTCCAGGTGCTGGATGTTCAACGCCGTGATCACGTCGATGCCGGCGGCGAGGAGTTCCTCGATGTCCTGCCACCGCCTGAGGTTCCGGCCGCCACCAGGGACGTTGCTGTGGGCGAACTCGTCCACGATCGCCACCTGCGGGCGGCGGGCCAGCACCGCCGTCACATCCATCTCCTCGAAGGCCCCGTCGCGGTAGGTGCAGCGGGCGCGGGGGACGACCTCCAGGCCGTCGATCATCGCCTCCGTGTGCGGGCGCCCGTGGCACTCCGCGAACCCCACCACCACGTCCGCCCCGCGGGCGGCACGGCGCTGCCCCTCGTCGAGCATCCGGTAGGTCTTGCCGACCCCTGGGGCCGCCCCGAGGTAGACCTTCAGTCGTCCGGGTCGTACGTCACTCATCGCCGCCGACGCGCTCCGCTCACTGGATCAACACCCCTGTGTCGAGAAGGGACTCCTCCTAAGGAAGCCCCTCCGTAAGCCGGTACGGGCGAGCGTTAGCGATTTCTTGGCGCCGGTGCCGGGGACCTTGACACTGCCTTGACGTGAGCTGGGCCGATAGGGTGAAAGCGGTGTGCCGGGAAGTCTGGTCGGCAGGGGAGCCAAGGCGGCTCTCCTTGTAGCTCCAGGGGGACGGCATGCGCAGCGTCGGTACGGTACTCGGATTGGTCATTCTGGCTACCGTGGTGGCGACCTTCGCGCGCCGCTGGCGCATACCTGCACCCTCCCTGCTGGTCGTCGCCGGTCTCGCCGTGGCCCTTCTGCCGGGCACCCCGCAGATCGAGATCAGCCCGCAGATCATCGGGCTGGTGGTACTGCCGCCGCTGCTGTACGCGAGCGCGGAGGAGATGCCCTGGCGGGAGCTGCGGGCGGTGTGGAAACCGGTCGGGATCCTCGCCATAGGCCTGGTCCTCGCCTCCGCCGCGGCCGTCGGCGCGGTGGCGGCCACGGTCACACCCTTGTCCTGGCAGATGGCGTTCGTGCTGGGCGCGGTGCTGGCCAGTACCGACCCGGTGGCAGTGACCGCACTCGGCCGCAGGCTCGCCCTGCCACCGAAGGTGCAGGTGCTCGTCCAGGCGGAGAGCCTGTTCAACGACGCAACCTCCCTGGTGCTGGTCCGGGTCGCGGCGGGCATCGCCATCGCGTCGGCGGCGGCGAACTGGGGTGCGGCGGGCGGCCAGTTTCTCCTGCTCGCCGGGGGCGGCACAGTGATCGGTGCCGCCGTGGCCGGGGTCGTGGCCCTGATCCGGCGCCGTACCGAGGAGCCGGTCCTGGAGACGGTAATCGCCCTGGTCACCCCCTACGCCGCATACCTGCTGGCAGAGGCCGCGCACACCTCCGGGGTGACATCGTGCGTGGTGGCCGGCGTCGTCCTGGGCGGGCGCGGGGATCGGCTCACCAACGCCCGCATCCGCCTCCAGTTGCACGCCGTGTACGGCACGGTGGTGTTCCTGCTGGAGAGCGTGGTCTTCTCGCTCATAGGGCTGGCGCTTCCCGCGGAGGTGCGGGCCCTGGCCGACGGCGACCGTGCCTGGCCGCTGTACGCCCTCGCCATCGCCGCAACGCTCATCGCGGTACGCCTGCTGTGGCTCGCGCCGCTGTCGGCAGTCGTTCAGCGCAAAGGCGGGATCGGCCGGATGAACTGGCGGCTGCCGGTGGTGCTGACCTGGGCGGGCACCCGCGGGGTGATGCCGCTGGCCGCCGCGCTGTCCATCCCCGAGGTCACCAAGACCGGCACCGCGCTGGCGGACCGCCCCCTGGTCCTGGTCCTGACCACCTCGGTCGTGGTGGTCACCCTCGTCGTCCAGGGCTTCACCCTCTCCCCAGTCGTCCGCGCCTCCGGCATCGCCCTGGAGCCCGCCCACACCGAACGCGAGGAAGCCGAGGCCCGCAGCCACCTCGCTCACGCCGGGCTTGCCCGCCTGGAGGAGCTGGCCGAGCTGGAAACCGCACCGGACATCGTCCTCGACCGGCTCCGGCGCGGCCTGAGCGCGCGCCTCGACGACGCCCGCGACCGCCTCACCGAGAGCAACGGCACCGCCGCCGCCACCGAATCCGCCGACCGCGTCTATCACCAGCTGCGCCGCGACCTGATCGCAGTGGAAACGGCGGAATTGCAGCGCCTGTACGACACACACCGCATCAGCGACACCACCCGGCGACGGCTCCAGCGGTCCCTGGACCTGGAAGAGGCTCGCCTTGCGGACGCCTGACAGAACCGTGGCCGTGCAGGTTCACTGGATCTGGCTGCTCCCGACGGCCGTACTCGTGCTCGGGCCGCTCGGCCGCCCGTGATCGCTCAGCGGAACTCCGCCAGCCTCGGCCGCAGTCCCAGCGTGGTGAGGAGCATCGCCGCGAGCAGCAGTCCTCCCGCCCAGGGCAGCAGGCCGCTCACCGCCGAACGGCCGCCCTGCACCGAGGACGTGAAGTGGGCGCGGTTGATGTCCGTCAGCTTGTCCAGAGCAGCCATCCACGCGCCGAAGTGGGCGTTGGAGGTGCCCGGCTTCCAGTCCATGCAGAACTCCACCGCCTCCCGCTCCTTCCCGGCCGCCAGCAGCGTCCGGATCCTGCGGTCGTCGCGCTGGTAGACGGCGTACGTGTCCACCGTCTTCTCGGCCGCGGCGCGTTCCCCGGGGAAGGTGATGTTGTCCAGCTCACGCCTGAACTCCCCGGAGAAACGCAGGAGGTGGTGGTCGCCCTCGTACTGGCGCCAGGTGGAAGCGAGCATCGAGTCGTACGTGGACAGGGTCGCGCCGTCGAGGCCGTACAGCTTCTGCGACTTGGCGAGGAACGAGCGTGCGTACTGGTCGCGGCGCTGCGGGTCGAGGAGAAAGCGGCTCTCGTCGGCGTTGGCGTCGTAGGCGATGGCGCGGGCGCGGGAGAGAGCGACGACGGAGTCGAAGGCGTCGCGGCGGGCGCCGCGCAGATGCGCGGAGGTGGCGCTCAGCATCTGCGCGCCCAGGATCACCGCGAGCAGGGTGCAGACGGTGGCGCACAGCAGGCCGGGGTTGAGGATCCGGTGGAAGCGGCGGGTCAGGTACCACTGGAGGACGCCCAGCAGGGCGAGGAGCAGCATGCCGAGGGCGAGGACGGCGGCGAGTTGGGCGGACAGGGTGGTGTCGGCCGAACGGTATTCATGCTCGAAGTTGTCGTCGTTGGCCGAGACCAGCTGCCGTGCGGCGGGCAGTAGCTTGGCCTGCAGGAGGTCCGTCGCCCTGCGATAGTCGACCAGGGCGGACGCCTGGCCACCGCTGCGACCGTCGTTCTCCAGGGCTCGTCCGATCAGCTCCTGATACTCGGCGAAGTCATCGGTCAGGTGCTCGACGGTCTTCTCGTCACCCCGGTCCCCCTGCGCCGCGACGGCGAGGGTGCGCAGGTCGTGTCCGATCTCACGGCGGGCGTCGCCGTAGAAGCCGACTGCTTTGTTGTACGGGGTCTGCAGGCGGCCCTTCCCCGCGTCTCCGCTGGACAGCAGGACGTTGGCCGCCTGGGCATCCATGTCGTTCAGGGCGAGGTTGAGGTCGGCGGCGCTGGTGGTGCGGGGAGCGTCACGGCCGGCCACGCCGTCCCAGGTGCCGTTCGCGGCCAGCCCGGCAACGACCAGCAGCACCGCAACCGCGGCGGCGAGCAGGAGCGTGGCCGCGCGCAGAAGGCGCAGCCGCGCGGGCACCGTGGCCCAGAAGCGGCGGCGCAGAGCGCCCCGCGCGGCCACGACCTGTCGCCCCAGGCGCTGCCCCGGACCCGGATCGCCCGTCCGTGAATCCCCGCGTCTCCGCGGTCCGGGGCTGCCGCCCGCTGGGTCGACCGTCGTTTGCCGTGGCGGTGTTGCCCCCTCGGTCCTGGGACCCTGCGCTGTTCCGGCCGATAGGGGCGTCCCCTGCTCGAGCGAAGTCGAGAGCTTGGGGAAAGTCACGGTCCCTCCAACGTCACGCCACGGACGGTCGCCCGTCCCCCGTTGCAGATCAGTCTGCGATCGGATCCGGCCACGGATGACTTGCGTTGACGCGTTCCTGATGGCAATGCAGTGTTGTTTGACGGCACTTTGACGCGGCCCGCCGTCAGGCCGTATGGGTGCCGCAAATTCCCGTCCCTTCAGGGGGGTTGGAGCCGCGAACCGGGTTAGGTTCGCTGTCGGCCGCCGTTGGGGTCGCGGACGTCAGCGGCCCCTCACGACTGATGGAGTCCCCACTCCGCAGCGGCGCGAAGGCGGTCCGGTGCGTGTCCGATGGACAGGCACCCGCGCACGACGTCTGTCGTCGTCCCATCGCCGACGCCCGTGCGCCCCCGGGGGGGGGGGGGGGGGGCCGCGCCCCCCCGCGCGCAGCCCCCCGCGCCGCCGACGGGCGGCGCGAGAGACC
>NZ_JBHYKH010000447.1:0-1913 GCF_042741275.1 Streptomyces sp. NPDC058964 | reverse complement strand
GCCGCGCGCGCTGTGCGTCGGGGGCGCCGCCGCGCCGCGGGCCGCGCGCCGCGCGGGGGGCGCGCGCGCCCCCCCCCCCCCCCCCCGGCACCGACGACCGCAGTCCCTGTCCGCCACTCAAGGCACGAAGGTGTCCATGCTTCCCGCTGCTCCCGAGCAGGCCCCACCGTCACGCCCCCAGCGCGCAGCCCGGACCGGATCGGAGGGAAGGGCGCGACGCCGCGCTCCGAGCGGACTGTTCGAGCCCGGCCAACTCGTCCGCTCCTTCCCCGAGGCCCTGCGCAAACTGCACCCGCGCGCCCTGGTCCGTAACCCGGTCCTGTTCGTGGTGTCCGTCGGGGCGGTTCTGACCACGCTGTCGGCCCTGTTCCACCCTGCCGTCTTCACCTGGGTCATCAGTCTCTGGCTGTGGCTGACGGTGGTCTTCGCCAACCTCGCCGAGGCGGTCGCCGAGGGGCGCGGCAAGGCGCAGGCGGAGTCTCTGCGCAGGGCCCGTACGGACACGGTGGCGCTGCGTGTGCTCGACTGGCGCTACGGCACCGATCCGCGCACCGCCCGCACGGAGGCGGTCGCCGCCACCGCTCTCAAGCCCCTGGACGTCGTACTGGTCGAGGCAGGCGAGATGATCCCAGCGGACGGCGATGTAGTCGACGGGGTCGCCGCAGTCGACGAATCCGCCGTCACCGGCGAATCCGCGCCCGTCATCCGGGAGTCGGGCGGTGACCGCAGTGGCGTCACGGGCGGTACGACGGTCCTGTCCGACCGGATCGTCGTCCGGGTCAGCGCACGCCCGGGCAACAGCTTCCTGGACCGGATGATCGCTCTCGTCGAGGGCGCCTCCCGGCAGAAGACCCCGAACGAGATCGCGCTGAACATCCTGCTGGCCTCCCTGACGATCGTCTTCGTCCTGGTCGTGGTCGCCCTTCAGCCGATGGCTGAGTACGCCGACGCCGCCCAGTCGACAACCGTGCTGGTCGCCCTCCTCGTCACGCTCATCCCGACCACGATCGGCGCCTTGTTGTCCGCGATCGGCATCGCAGGCATGGACCGGCTGGTACAGCGCAAGGTGCTCGCCATGTCCGGCCGCGCAGTGGAGGCGGCGGGTGATGTGAACACCCTGCTGCTCGACAAGACCGGCACCATCACCCTGGGCAACCGCGAGGCCGCCGCCTTCGTGCCGCTGCCCGGGATCGACGAGCGACCGCTCGCCGATGCCGCCCAGCTGTCCTCACTGGCCGACGAGACCCCGGAGGGCCGCTCCGTCGTCATCCTCGCCAAGAACAGGTACGGATTACGGGCCCCCGGCGAGGGCGAACTGGCGAACGCCCGCTGGGTCGCCTTCAGCGCGCAGACCCGGATGAGCGGCGTCGACCTGCGCTGGGACAACGGAGCCGTCTGCGCCATCCGTAAGGGTGCCGCGCAGCAGGTGATCGAGTGGGTGCAGCAGTACGGCGGCCAAGTCCCGCCCGAGGCACGGATGTACGCGGACGCCGTGGCCGCGTCCGGCGGGACACCGCTACTGGTCGCCGTGCACGACTGGGACGGACCGCGGGTGCTCGGCCTGATCCATCTCAAGGACGTCGTCAAGGACGGCATCCGCGAACGCTTCGCCGAACTGCGCCGCATGGGCATCCGCACGGTCATGGTCACCGGCGACAACCCGCTCACCGCCCGCGCCATCGCCGAAGAGGCCGGCGTGGACGACTACTTGGCCGAGGCGACCCCTGAGGACAAGCTCGCGCTGATCCGGCGGGAGCAGGAGGGCGGCAAGCTGGTCGCGATGACCGGTGACGGTACGAACGACGCGCCCGCGCTCGCGCAGGCGGACGTCGGCGTGGCGATGAACACCGGTACCTCGGCCGCCAAGGTGGCCGGCAACATGGTCGACCTCGACTCCAACCCGCCCACTCTCA
>NZ_JBHYKH010000446.1:0-7590 GCF_042741275.1 Streptomyces sp. NPDC058964 | reverse complement strand
CCCCAGCCGAGCGTCTGTCTAAACTGCTCGCGGCTTGATCAACTCACCACGGTGTTGCTACGACCCCTGGAATCCGCCGAACCCGGGGCCCTTCGCGTCAGCGCCGACTCACGAGCCGGCCGGAGCCGGCTAGTCGTTGCTGCTGAAGATCGCCACCAGTCGCAGCATCTCCACGTAGATCCACACGAGGGTCAGGGTCAGGCCGAACGCAGCCAGCCAGGCCTCCTCGCGCGGCGCGCCGTAGGCGATGCCGTCCTCGATCTGCTTGAAGTCGAGCGTCAGGAAGAACGCGCCGAGCAGGATGGCGACGATGCCCACGAGCGCGCCGAGCGGACCGAAGCTGCGCAGACCGCCGTCGGGGGCGACACCGAAGGCGACCAGCAGCAGGTTGACCGCCATGACCAGCACGAACGCGATGGCGATCGACATGCCGACACGGGCGTAGCGGGCGGTGACGCGGATCCAGCCGGCCTTGTAGACCAGCAGGGTCGCGGCCGAGACCGCCATGGTGCCTAGCACCGCCTGGAACGGGGCGCCGCTCCACTGGCTGTTGTACATCTCGCTGATCACGCCGAGGAAGACGCCCTCGAACGCGGCGTAGCCCAGGATCAGCGCGGGCGACGGCGTGCGCTTGAAGCTCTGCACGAGGGCCAGGACCATCGCGACGAGCGCCGAGACGATCGCCAGGCCGTAGCTGGTGGCCGACACCGGCAGCAGCGCCCACGCGAGGACGGCGCCGAGGGCGACCGTGCCGAGCGTCATGGCCGAGCGCATGACGACGTCGTCCATCGTCATCCGGCCGGTGGTGACCGGAGCCTGCGGCGGGGCGCCGTACTGCTGGTCCTGCTGGGCGTAAGGGTTCTGCGCGTACGGGTTCTGCGCGTAGGGATTCCCGCCCTGGGCGTACGGGTTGCCCTGGGCATAGGGGTTGCCCTGTGCGTACCCGGCCTGCGGCGCGGTGTTGAAGCCCGCGTAGCCGTTGTCGCGGCTGAACCCCCGTCGCGAGAAGACCGGGTTACTGCTCCTCATTTCACTCCTCCATGGCCACCCTACGTGGCCTTGGCTCAAGAGTAATAGGTTGGCAAAGGACCGACCCTAGTACTTGGGGAGGATCTTTCCCCTGCCGTGCTGGCCAACACGCTACGCGGATGCCTGATTCCCGGCCATGGAGGGTCCCATTCCATGACCAACCTGCTACCTCCCCGGAACCGGCCGGAAACCGGTCAGTCGAGCGGGAAACCGGTGCAGGCCGCCGCCAGGTCGGTCTCGGCCGCCCGGGAGGTGGCGATCCTTTCCAGCCGGGCCAGCCGGAGCCGGTCGTCGAAGGGAGTGACGCCGGGGGCGCGGTGCAGGAGGGCCGTCATGTCGCAGGAGAACCGTTCGGCCTGCCGGACCCGGCGCAGACAGGTCTCGGAGCAGGCGTCCAGGAGCTCCGGCGATCCGGTCTCCTTCTCGTGCGCCAGCGCCCGCGCGAGGGTGACGACGTCCCCGACGGCCAGGTCGAGCCCCTTGGCGCCGGTCGGCGGCACGACGTGGGCGGCGTCGCCCGCGAGGAAGAGCCGGCCGTACCGCATGGGCTCGTGGACGTACGGGCGCATCGGCGCGACCGGCTTCTCCAGCTGAAGGGCGATCAGGTCCTTGCAGACCTCCGTCCGGGCGTACCCTCACCGACCTGCCGCCGGTGAGGGCGTCGCGAAGAGGCGCCACCGTGTCGACTTCCCAACCTCAGCTCGATCCCGTCGCGCCGCAGTCCCTCGCGGTCCATCCGCTCCCCGGCGCCGGCCGCCCGCAGCGCGTCCACGGTCACCTGCTCCAGGATCCCGGCCCGCTGCCGCCGCTCGACATGGCCGCGGTCGCGGCTCTCCAGGACGACCGAGTCGATGCCGGCGGTGTGCAGCAGCCGCGCGAGGAGACTACCGGCGGGGCCGGCTCCGATGATGCCGACGGCGGTACGCATCGGTCGTCGGTCGATCTCCCCCTCTGTTCGCCCGGTGAAGTTTCCTTCACCTACGAACGGTCTCCGACCGCCGCTGTCGCGTGTCAACGGTCGAGGGACTCCGAAGGACCGTGCGGCGCCCCCTGCGGGGGGGGCGGGAAGTGCCCGGAACCGGACTTGAACCGGTACGCCCGCGAGGGGCAGCGAGGTTTAAGCTCGCCGTGTCTGCATTCCACCATCCGGGCAGGCCATGGGCTCCGCTTCGAGGCTCCGAGCCTATCGGGATACATCCCCCGAACAGCGGACGGGTGGACCCGATGTTGTCTTATTTTATTGACGTCTGAGGGAGCATCAGCCCGCGGTACGCGCCATCCGCACTTGCCAATAGCGTTACGCGCGGTGGGTGCACGCGTACACGGAATGACGGAATTTCACCGTCCGAACGAGGGGGCTCCACCCGTTCTCGACGTCTTCCCCGGCCTTCGTCCGGGTCCGCCGTCATCCCCAGGTATGACGCGGCGCCCTCCGGTCCGACCGGAGTCTGCCCCGGGAACCGGAACAGCGGGTGACTACAGGGCGCCGGACGGCCGGGACGATGGATCAAGTCCCACCGAACGCCGTCGTCCCGACAGGAGCGCCCTTCCGTGACCACCACACCCATCGCCGACCGGACCACCGCAGTGGCCGCGCGCGCCACGGATCTGTCGAAGATCTACGGACAGGGCGAGACCCAGGTGGTCGCCCTCGACCGGGTCTCCGTCGAGTTCCGGCAGGCCGAGTTCACCGCGATCATGGGTCCGTCCGGCTCCGGCAAGTCCACGCTGATGCACTGTGTGGCCGGGCTGGACACGTTCTCCTCCGGGTCCGTGCGCATCGGCGAGACCGAACTGGGCTCCCTGAAGGACAAGCAGCTGACCAAGCTGCGGCGGGACAAGATCGGGTTCATCTTCCAGGCGTTCAACCTGCTGCCGACGCTGACGGCCCTGGAGAACATCACCCTGCCGATGGACATCGCCGGCCGTAAGCCCGACAAGCAGTGGCTCGACCAGGTGATCCGGATGGTCGGTCTGGCGGACCGGCTCGGCCACCGCCCGTCACAGCTCTCCGGCGGCCAGCAGCAGCGGGTCGCCGTCGCCCGTGCCCTCGCCTCCCGGCCCGACATCATCTTCGGCGACGAGCCGACCGGAAACCTCGACTCGCGCTCCGGCGCCGAGGTCCTCGGCTTCCTGCGCAACTCCGTCCGGGAGATGGGGCAGACGGTGGTGATGGTGACCCACGACCCGGTGGCCGCGGCCTACGCGGACCGGGTGGTGTTCCTCGCGGACGGCCGGATCGTCGACGAGATGCACGCGCCCACCGCGGACTCGGTGCTGGACCGCATGAAGCGGTTCGACGCCAAGGGCCGCACCAGCTGACCGCCGACCACACCACGGACCGAAGAGAACCCATGTTCCGCACTGCCTTGCGCAACGTACTCGCGCACAAGGCCCGGCTCCTCATGACCGTGCTCGCCGTGATGCTCGGCGTCGCGTTCGTGTCGGGGACGCTGGTATTCACCAACACCATCTCGGACGCCTTCCAGAAGAGCTCCGCCAAGGGCTTCGACCAGGTCGACGTCGCCGTACAGCCGAAGTACCGGGACTCCGACGGCGACAAGGTCGGCAAGCTCCCCGACCTGACCCAGGCGCTGCTCGGCAGGAGCGCGAAGGTGCCCGGCGCCGCGTCCGCCATCGGCGTGGTCAACGGCTTCACCGCCATCGCCGACAAGGACGGCAAGCTGATCGGCGGCGGCTTCCGGTCGGAGGGCGGCAACTACTGGGGTGACGAGGACCCGCGGTACCCGCTGGTCTCCGGCTCGGCACCGCACGGCAAGGACGAGGTCGCGATCGACTCGGAGACCGCGAAGCGGGCCGGCTACAAGGTCGGCGACACCGTGCGCATCTCGGTGAACGGTCCGGTCCTCAAGCCGAGGATCAGCGCCGTCTTCACCACGGACGACGGCAACGTCGCCGCCGGCGGCAGCCTCGCCCTGTTCGACACCACGACCGCGCAGAAGCTGTTCGGCAAGCCCGGCACCTACGACGAGATCGACGTGCGGGCGAAGCCGGGCACCAGCCAGACCGCGCTCAAGGGCGCGCTCGACGGCGCCCTGCCGAAGAACCTCGTCAGGACCACCACAGGCAGGAAGCTCGCCGACGACCAGGCGGAGATGATCTCCTCGTCGATGAGCGGGCTGAAGCAGGGCCTGCTGGTCTTCGCCGGCATCGCGCTCTTCGTCGGCACGTTCATCATCGCCAACACCTTCACCATGCTGGTCGCCCAGCGCACCAAGGAACTGGCCCTGCTGCGCGCGGTCGGCGCCTCCCGCCGCCAGGTCACCCGCTCGGTGCTGATCGAGGCGTTCGTGGTCGGCGCGGTCGCCGGTGTGACCGGACTGGCCGCCGGCATCGGCATCGGCGCCGGGCTGCGCTCCCTGATGAACACACTGGGCGCGACCGTCCCGGACGGCCCGCTGGTGATCTCCCCCGGCACGGTGCTCAGCGCGCTGGCCGTCGGTATCGTCATCACCATGCTGGCCGCCTGGCTGCCGGGCCGCCGGGCCGCGAAGATCCCGCCGGTCGCGGCCATGAGCAGCGTGCACGCCAAGGCGACCACCAAGTCGCTGGTGCTGCGCAACACCATCGGCGCACTGTTCTCGGCGGCGGGCGTCGCGGTGGTCCTGGCGGCCACGACGATGGACGGTTCGGACGGCCAGGCCCCGATGGGTCTGGGAGCGGTCCTCCTCATCGTCGGCGTGTTCATCCTGACCCCGCTGCTGTCCCGCCCGCTGATCGCGGCGGCGGCACCGTTGCTGCACGTGTTCGGTGTCTCCGGCAAGCTGGCCCGCCAGAACTCCGTCCGCAACCCGCGCCGCACGGCGGCCACCGCCTCCGCGCTGATGATCGGCCTGACCCTCATCACCGGTATGACGGTGATGGCCGGCAGCCTCCAGAGGTCCATCGACAAGATGGCGAGTTCGGCGGTCCGCGCCGACTACGTGGTGTCGATGGCGAACGGCAACGAGCTCTCCCCGGACGTCGACGGCAAGCTCGCCGCCACCGAGGGCGTCACCGCGACCAGCCCGCTGCGCAACGCGATCTCCCGGATCGACAAGCGGACCGAGTTCCTGACCGGCGTCAACGGCTCCGCCATCGGCAGGCTCACCGACCTGGAGGTGGACGACGGCACGTTCGAGGTGAGCGGCAGCCAGGTCGTGGTGGACGACGACACCGCCAAGTCGTACGGCTGGAAGGCGGGTTCCCGCTTCACCGTCCACTACGAGGACGGCAAGGCGCAGCGGCTGACGGTCGCCGGGGTCTACGAGGGCAACGAGCTGATCAAGGGCATCATGCTCGACAACGCCACCCTCTCCCCGCACCAGAGCGACCCGGCCGACATGCAGGTCATGGTGAAGACCGCGGACGGCGCGTCCGACGCGACGAAGGACAGGCTGGAGCAGGCCCTCGGCTCCAACCCGGCGATCAAGGTCCAGGACAAGAAGGACCTGTCCAACTCCATCGCACAGATGTTCACTCTGATCCTGAACATGGTCTACGGCCTGCTGGCCATGGCGGTGATCGTCGCGGTCCTCGGTGTGATCAACACCCTGGCGATGTCGGTCTTCGAGCGCTCCCAGGAGATCGGCATGCTCCGCGCGATCGGCCTGGACCGCAAGGCCGTCAAGCGGATGGTCCGTCTGGAGTCCCTGGTCATCTCCCTGTTCGGCGGGGTGCTGGGCATCGGACTCGGCGTGTTCTTCGGCTGGGCGGCCGGTCAGCTGCTCGGCACCAAGATGGCCACGTACGAACTGGTCCTGCCGTGGGCCCGGATGGGTCTGTTCCTCCTGCTGGCCGCGGCGGTCGGCGTCCTGGCCGCGCTGTGGCCGGCCCGGCGGGCGGCACGGCTGAACATGCTGTCGGCGATCAAGTCGGAGTAGCGGTACGCACGGCCCGAGGGCCCCGCTCCCTTCCCGGAGCGGGGCCCTCGGCGTGTTCGGAACTCACCCGCCCCAGGTACGGGTGCGCAACGGCAGCCCGGACGCCCCCGACTCGGGTGTGCGCACGGCGAGCACCTGGTTGACGCCGATGCGGTTGCCCTCGAAGGCGAGGGCGCAGGCGGCCATGTAGAGGCGCCAGACACGGGCACGGCCGGGACCGGCGAGCCGCGCCGCGCGGGCCCAGTCGGCCTCCAGACGGGTCACCCACCGCCGCAGGGTGAGGGCGTAGTGCTCGCGGATCGACTCCACGTCCCGCACCTCGAACCCGGCGCGCTCCAGCTGGGTGACGGTGGTGCCGATGGGAGCGAGCTCGCCGTCGGGGAAGACGTAGGCGTCGATGAACTCGTCCACCCGGTAGGTCGTCTCGTCGCGCTGCGGGCGGCGGGCGATCTGGTGGTTGAGGAACCGGCCGCCCGGTCTCAGCAGGGCGTACAGAGCCGTGGCGTACTCGAAGTACCGTTCCGAGCCGACGTGTTCGGCCATCCCGATGGAGGAGATGGCGTCGTACGGCCCGTCACCGACGTCCCGGTAGTCCTGTACGCGGATCTCGACCCGGTCGGTGAGCCCCTCGTCGGCGACGCGCTTGCGGGCGTACGCGGCCTGCTCCTGGGACAGGGTGACCCCGACGACGCTCACACCGTGCTCGCGGGCCGCGTGGATCGCCATCGAGCCCCAGCCGCAGCCGACGTCGAGGAGCCGCTGACCGGGCCGCAGGCCTAGCTTGCGGGAGATGAGTTCGAGCTTGTCCCACTGGGCCGACTCCAGGGTCCCGGACTCCTGCCAGTAGGCGCACGAGTACACCATGGACGGGCCGAGGACGATCTCGTAGAAGTCGTTGCCGACGTCGTAGTGGTGGCTGATGGCGCGTCTGTCGCTGTGCCGGGTGTGCAGATGGCGGTTGCGGCGGACCTCCTCGCGGGGCGGAGCGGGCGGCAGTGGGGGTCCGGCGAGCTTCACCAGCTCACGGACGGCCGCCCGCACCTCCGGCTCGCGCAGGGCCTGTACGAGGCTCCTGCCGCCGCCTCCGCGTTCCCACACCAGTCCTGCCACTATGTCGAGGGCGGCGTAGAGGTCGCCCTCGATCTCCAGGTCGCCGGCCACCCAGGCCCGGGCCAGACCCAGTTCGCCCGGCTTCCAGAGCAGTCGGCGCAGAGCGCGGCGATTGCGGACGACCAGGGTCGGCGCGCCCGGCGGACCGGACTGCGAACCGTCCCAGGCGCGGATCCGCATCGGGAGCGGCGCTCCCAGCAACTGCTCGGCAACACTCGTCAGCCGCGACGCGGCCTCGATCATGGCGCACACCTCCAAGACGACGATCCCGGATGTCTGTTCACCACGTAAACACCTGACGGGCCCGACCGCAGTCCCGCAAAGGGGTTACTTCTGGGCGAAGTGCGTGCGTGAACCATGAGTCAGCGGGCCGGGACGCGCGGGCAGGGCCCGTCACCGACCGGCTTCGCGATGCCTGAACACGGGGTTCTCTCCGCGGGGTGTCACCGCCCGGTCCCGCGAACCCTCACCGGTCGGTCACGGCACGGACGGTCCCGGGCACGGGCCCGGGGGGGGGCCCCCCCCCCCCCGGGGGGGGGGGGCGCGGGGGGGGGGGGGGGGTGGGCGC
>NZ_JBHYKH010000445.1:0-7591 GCF_042741275.1 Streptomyces sp. NPDC058964 | reverse complement strand
CCATAGATTGACCCCCGCCCCCTGCGCCACCCCACGACTGTGGGAGGCGGCCACACCCCTGCTCAAGGATCCACCGCCCGTCGAGGCCTACGAGCCCGGCTCCTGGGGGCCCGACCGGATCCGGCAGCTCATCGCACCGTACCGGTGGAGCCTTCCGGACGACCGCTGACCGGCTCGGTCTCGCGCACGCACGGCGTTCCCCGAAGAGAAGTCCTGCACCGGGGACGGTTCCTCCCCCAGTCTTGCTCCGGACGCCGTCCGCGCTTCGGCCGAGCGGGTTCCTTCCCGCGCGCCGGGTGGCGCCTCCCCGCCACAGCCCGCCCTGCGCTCCTAGCCTCGACCGCATGCTGGGGCTTCCTGATCACGTACGTGCCTGTCTGTTCGACCTCGACGGGGTGCTCACCCAAACCGCGAAGGTGCACGCGGCCGCCTGGAAGGAGATGTTCGACAGCTATCTCCGGGAGCGTGCGGAACATGAGGGCACGGAGTTCGTGCCCTTCGATGCGGTCGGGGACTACGACGAGTACGTGGACGGGCGACCCCGCGAGGACGGGGTACGCACCTTCCTCGCCTCACGTGGTGTGCACCTGCCCGAGGGATCGCCGGACGACCCTCCGGAGGCGGAGACGGTGAACGGGCTGGGCACCCGCAAGAACATCCTGGTGCTGCGCCGGATCCGCGAGGACGGGGTGGAGCCCTACGAGGGCTCGGTCGGCTTCGTCCACGCGGTACGGGAAGCCGGGATGCGGTGCGCGGTCGTGTCGTCCAGCGCGAACTGCCGGGACGTTCTGGCGGCCGCCGGTATCGAGGATCTGTTCGACGAACGGATCGACGGGGTCGTGGCGCGCGACCGCGACCTGCGGGGCAAACCCGCTCCCGACACCTACCTGGAGGCGGCCCGTGCCCTGGGCGTGCAGGCGGACGAGGCGGCCGTGTTCGAGGACGCGCTGGCCGGTGTCGAGGCGGGCCGGGCCGGACGGTTCGGTGTGGTCGTGGGGGTCGACCGCGTGGGACAGGCGGAGCAGTTGAGAGCGCACGGGGCGGATGTCGTGGTCCGTGACCTGGCCGAACTCCTGGAGCAGCCGTGATCACTCATCCCAGTTTCATGGTCGAGCCGTGGTGCCTGCGTGAGACCGAGCTGAACCTGGACGTGCTCGCCCAGAGCGAATCGGTGTTCGCGCTGGCCAACGGCCACATCGGGTGGCGAGGAAACCTCGACGAGGGGGAGCCCCACGGACTGCCCGGTGCCTATCTCAACGGCGTCCACGAGCGGCATCCGCTGCCGTACGCGGAGGCGGGCTACGGCTATCCCGAGTCCGGCGAGACGATGATCAACGTCACCGACGGCAAGGTCGTCCGGCTGCTGGTCGACGATCACCCCTACGACGCGCGCTACGGTCGGCTGCTCGACCACGAGCGCGTTCTGGACTTCCGCTCGGGTGTGCTCAGCCGTACCGCGCGGTGGACCACACCCGGCGGCCGTACGGTCCGCATCACGTCACAGCGGCTGGTTTCCTTCACCCAGCGGGCGGTGGCCGCGATCGTCTACGAGATCGAACCGATCGATGGTCCTGCCACGGTGGCCGTGCAGTCGGAGCTCGTCGCCAACGAACAGCTGCCCCACACCGAGGGGGACCCGCGGGTTGCCGCGGTGATCGGGTCTCCGCTGGTGTCGGAGGAGTACTTCGCGCAGGACACCCGGCTGCGGCTCGTGCACCGCACCGCCGTCAGCGGGCTGCGGGTGGGAGCCGCGGCCGACCATCTCGTCGAGGGGCCGGAGGGCACCCGGTGGACGGCGCAGAGCGAGCCGGACGTCAGCCGGCTGACGGTGACCGCGGACGTGGAGCCCGGACAGCGCCTGCGGCTGGTCAAGTTCGTCGCCTACGGCTGGTCCGGGCAGCGTTCACTGCCGGCGGTGCACGCCCAGGTCGACGGGGCGGTGGCGGCCGCGGTCAGCACCGGCTGGGACGGGCTGGCCGCGGAGCAGCGCGCCTATCTGGACCGGTTCTGGGCCGGCGCGGACGTCGAGGTGGAGGGGGACGCGCAGATCCAGCAGGCGGTGAGATTCGCCCTGTTCCACGTTCTCCAGGCGGCGGCTCGCGGGGAGGACCAGGCGATCCCGGCGAAGGGTCTGACCGGAACCGGGTACGACGGACACTCCTTCTGGGACACCGAGTCGTTCGTGTTGCCGGTACTCACGTACACCGCGCCGGAGGCCGTCGCCTCGGCGCTGCGGTGGCGTCACCGGTCCCTGGCGGGGGCCCGGGAACGCGCTCGTCAACTGGGGCTGGCCGGGGCCGCCTTCCCCTGGCGGACGATCACCGGTCCGGAGTGCTCCGCCTACTGGCCGGCCGGGACGGCGGCCTTCCACGTGAATGCCGACATCGCCATCGCGGTGATCCGGTACGTCAGTGTGAGCGGTGACGAGGAGTTCGAGCGTCACGAGGGGCTGGACCTCCTGGTGGAGACCGCCCGCCTGTGGCGTTCCCTCGGCCACCACGACGCGGAAGGCGTCTTTCACATCGACGGGGTCACCGGTCCCGACGAGTACAGCGCCATCGCCCGCGACAACGTGTACACCAACCTGATGGCCCGGCAGAACCTGCTGGCCGCTGCGGACGCGGCCACGCGCCATCTGGAGCGGGCCGAGGAACTCGACGTCGACGAGGAGGAGGCGGCTGCCTGGCGGGACGCGGCGGCCCGCATGGCGGTGCCGTACAACGAGACCCTGGGCGTGCACGAGCAGTCGGACGGCTACACCCGGTTCCAGCACTGGGACTTCGACGCGACCCCGGCCGAGCACTACCCGCTGCTGCTTCACTATCCCTACTTCGACCTGTACCGCAAGCAAGTGGTGAAGCAGGCCGACCTCGTGCTGGCGATGATGGAGTGTCCACACGAGTTCACCGACGAGGAGAAGGCGCGCAACTTCGCCTACTACGACGCGGTGACCGTCCGCGACTCCTCCCTGTCGGCCTGCTGCCAGGGGGTCCTCGCCGCGGAGACCGGGCATTTGCGGCTGTCCTACGCGTACCTCAGCGAGGCCGCGCTGATGGACCTGGAGGACCTGGAGCACAACACCCGCGACGGCCTGCACATCGCCTCCCTCGCCGGCACGTGGATCGCCCTGGTCGTCGGCCTGGGCGGCATGCGCCGGCACACGGGGCCGGACCTGAAGCCGGGCCGCTTGGGCTTCGCGCCGCGCCTGCCCGAAGCGCTCTCCCGGGTGACGTTCACCGTGGGTGTGCGCGGGAGCCGGTTGAAGGTGGACATCGGTCCCACCCATGCGCGCTACACCCTGATGGCAGGTGAGCCGGTGGAAATCCTGCACTACGCGGAGCCCTTGACCGTGACCGCCGGTACAGCAGTGGACCGCCCGACGCCGCCCGTGCCCACACGCCCCGAGCCACAGCAGCCCCGGGGCCGACGGCCGGCCGGTCTGCCCGGCGGGGAGGAGACCGGAGGAGAACTCCAGGACTGACTCCTGCTCCACTCCGTCCCTGGCCGCCGAGGCCGTCCGCGAACGGCTGTGGCGACTCCGTCACCTGACGGAGTCGTGCGCGTGGGTCGTCGACTCACCGGTGGATCTCCGGTACACGGCCGGCCGCCGTGCGCTGTGACAGCCAGATGGCGACCGCCTCCGACACCGGCTGCCCGGTCTCCAGCTCGACGAAGCCGAACTGGCCGCCCTGATTGCACTCCAGGAACCACCAGGCGCCCTCCTCGTCCTCGGCGAAGTCGAAGGCGGCGTAGGCCAGTCCGGCGAGGGCGAGGTACTCATGCGCCGACCGGCCGATGGGTTTGGGTACCGGGACCGCCTCCCAGGTGTGCTCGGTGTCACCGTAGCGCCCGTCGACCTGGCCCGGCCCGGCCGTCTTGCGCGCGGCGAACAGCCGGGTGCCGACACAGGTCAGGCGGATGTCGGCACGCTTGGGTATGTAGCGCTGCAGCAGCGCGGGGCCGGCCGCGACGGCCGAGAAGTCGGCGTCGGGGCCGATCAGGGTAGTGGGCAGGGCCAGGCCGGGGTCACCGGGCGGCGGCCCCGAGGCGGACTTCACCACAACGTCCTGGTGTTCCTCCGCGAACTGCCGTGCCAAGTGTGGTGCCGTGGTGAAGACGGTCGGCGGTACGGCGAAGCCGCTGAGGTTAGCCATCTTCAACTGCCAGGGCTTCAGGCGGGCCCGGTCGGCGTTGCGCGGATGATTCATCCACCGCGTGGTGGTGGAGAAGAGCATTCCGAACAGGGCCTGACGGGTCTCGGCGGTCAGCCACGCAGAGGGGTGTGTCGCGTGTGCCGCCGGTTCGCCGGGTCTGCGCACCCATACGGAACGAAGGCCGTCCATGCTGAGCACATGTCCGTTCACGGACAGATGTCCGTCGAAGTGGCCGTGGGTGTAGTGGGCGGACAGCACTGCCTTGTCCGGCAGGTCGGCAGGGTCCAGCCGCACGACGGGGGTTCCCATCTCGTGCAGCTCGGTCACCACCATGTCGGCGGTCACGTCCTCTTCGGACGTGAGGATCAGTACGGTCATCGGGTTACGGAGCGTCAGTCATCGAAGTGCGTCTGGGAACCGGCGGTGGACGTGGTCGTGCCGACAGCCAACAGCAGGTCCGGGTCACTGACAGCCGGGCGGCCGTCCGGAAGCACGTTCAACTGACGCGACTCGTCGAAGCGGTACGGCGTCACGGCGGGCGGAAAAGCCTTCGGCAAGGCGTAGTTGAGGGTGAACGGTCGCACTCGAACCTCCGAGTAAGGAAATCTTGCTCTCTGTCACATCATGGCGAAGTTCACCACGCACCTGCCGCATGATCCGCACCACCTGCATCAACAGCATCACTGTGAACACCTTCCCCACAAGTCACACATCGGATGGAGCCTCAGATCTGTCACTGCGGTACGCAGGGTGAGCGTGTCCTGACTCCGCCCACCGCTTCTTCCCTCGGCCGGTGGTTCAGGACCGGCCACCTGCCGCTTCGGTAGCGGGACTTCGCCGGTCGTGCACCGGGGCGGACGACCGGAGCTGGACGCTGCCTTCCTGATCCTTGTCCAAACTCTCGCGGACCGTGCTGTCACATCCTCGGACGGGCCTCCTCCGTGGCAGGGCATGGCCGCACGGCCGTCCACGCAGCACACCACCGGAGCACCACCGGAGCCAGCCCCGTGTCGGACCTGCGTGCTTTCACGGATGTTCGCGCAGAGCGGGCGGGTCAGTGTGGGGGAGACCACGACCTGACTCGAAGGGACAGCTCACCACCGCAACGCTCCTACGACACGCAACGCTGGAAGGAATCTATGCGTTCCCGATCACTCCTCCGTTCCCGGCCCGTCCTGCCCGTCGGCCGGCTACTGTGCGCGGCGCTGTTATCCACCGCGGCAGCTCTGGGCACCGGACTCGCGGCCCCGGCCCCGAGCAGCGCCGCCACCCCGGCCACCTCTGCCGACGATGTTGTCGACGGCAACTGGATCGGCCTGGGCTACAACCAGAACCCCCAGCCGCCGAACGGCACGACCTGGAACACAGCCGACTGGAACCTGATGGTGTCCCGCACCGACTACATGAAACCGGGCCTGGTCCGGGTCATGTTCAACCTGCCCTGGTTCTGGAGCGGCACGGACGCGGGCGGAAGCTACGACTTCACCAACCCCGCCTATCTGAACGCCGAAAGGGTGATCAAGCACTACACCGACCGGGGCATACCGGTGGTCAGCGGGCTCTTCGGCATCGACGACCTGACCTATACCGCCGCGAACACGGCCACCGTCCAGGCGACGCTGGTCAAGCATCTGCAGGCCGACGGCGCCGCGCCCAGGTACTGGGTCGGCGTCAACGAGCCCAACGTGTCCACCGGCCCGAAGTCGTACTCGTACGCCGACTGGGAAGCCGCGACGACCAACCTCACGTCGGCGTTCACCACAGCCGGGGTGGACACAGCCCGGACGGTCCTCTCCGGCGCCGACACGGCGGAGGCCGGCGTCAGCTCCTACGGCGGTGACCTCGGCCACCAGACCGCACCCGGATGCAACTCCGGATGCGACTCCGGTCTGGTCTGGAAGCTGGCCTCACTCAACACGTTCACCGCGCAGATCTACGCGGCGAGCCCCACCGACAACGCGATCACCTTCCAGACCTCGTCGGACGGGACGACCTGGAAGCACCTGGCGGTCGCGCCGCCGACGCCGGTCGCCATGGTCACGGGCAAGAACGGAGGCGGCATGTGGGGCTACACCTACACCGCCTCCGGCATCACCGGCAGCAAGTACCTGCGCCTGTCGGCTGCCTCCTCGACCCTTGAGCACGCGGTCGGATCGATGCACCTCGCCAACAACAGCACGTCGCTCGACGACCCGCTCGACGATCTGACGCGGACACAGACCGCCCTGGACACCGGCACCTGGAACGGCAACGGCTCATGGTGGCTGCGCTCCGCGCGCAGCGGCCTGCTGGGGGCGAGCGAGGCGCACTTCTACAGCCAGGAGCTGTACGGCGCGGCCCCGGAGTACGTCGAGCCCGTGATGAGCGAAGCGGTGTCCCAGCTGCGGACGGCGGCACCCGGCAGTCCGGTGCTGCTGGGGGAGACAGGCATGAAGGCGGCTCAGTACCCGGACGGCAGCAAGGACTACCGCTTCGCGCTCGACACGACCCAGCCGCTGCGCATGGCGGATCTGGCCGTGCAGGAAGCCCGCAGCGGCGTCGACGGCGCGGCGGCCTGGTGCCTCGACGGCTACGCCTCGACCACCTTCTGCGGGATGTGGGGGAGGGGCACCGACGACCCCGGCAAGGTGTCGGCCCACTCGACGGCGCTCCGTCCGTGGTTCTACACCTGGAGCCTGCTGACCCGGTACCTGCCCACCGGATCCACCGTCCACGCCCCGGCCGAGCCGACGGGCGTGCGCGTGCTGGCCGCGCAACTGCCCAGCGGCGGCTGGACGTTCGTTCTCGTCAACCGCACGTCCGCCGCGCAGGCAGTGAGGCTGAGCGAACCGACCGGGTCGATCACGCTGAACAAGTACCTGTACACGGACGGTGCCACGCCGAGCACCGACGCCAACGGCTTCCCCACGAAAGCCGGCACACTGACGGCGGACTTCACAAACGGCCACGCCCTGACGGTCGGCGCCGAATCCGTCCTGGTCTTCACCACCGCGTCTTGAGCAGGGCGCTGACGACCAGAGGCTGATCGTCCGAGGGTGCCGGCAACGGTCGTCGCGGTTCGCTCGTTGCCGGCCCCTGATTTGCCTTTCCGCACACGAGGGCGATGAATGCCCCCGTGGTACGGCCGGATGAGGCTGCTGCCCGTGGACGGTTCCGCCACTGCGGCCCCGGCTCCCAGGGTGATCAGCCTTGATCACACTCTGCCCGCAAACAGGCAATCAACCGGCATCATCGGGCGGACGGTGTCTGGCTTCCCGCCGCGGCGACCGCGCTCGTCCGGGGCCATGACCCGGCGGTGTACGTCGCACCGACGAATCTCCCGGCAGCCACCCCCGTCGACCCGTGGATGGCCATCTCTGATGCCACGGACCTGTGCCGCCGCCCGACGGCCCCGGACCGGCGGGCGCCACCGACCCTCGTCACGGCCGCCGCAGGGC
>NZ_JBHYKH010000444.1:0-7594 GCF_042741275.1 Streptomyces sp. NPDC058964 | reverse complement strand
TCCGCGGCAGGACGGCGATCGCCGGCTGGATGAAGTGGGTGGCGAAGTCCACGTTCGGTCCCGCGGCGCCGGCCGGGCAGGCCAGCGCGCCGCCCGCGGTGCCCGCGAGCGCGGTCGCGCCGAGCAGTGATGCCCAGCGCCACCTTGGGGATCTTCGGGGTGTCGAGCCCATGGGCCCCCTCCTGAGGGTTGCGGGCGCAGCGGCTCGTCTGCGCCGACAGGGGGCCATTGATGTGCAGGCCACGTGAGAAGTCAATGGAGATGCCGCATAAACCTGACGGTTCATCAGTTTCTGCGGCATCCGGAACAGATCGCTCAGCGCGGGGCGCCGGTCAGTCGAACACGAACGGGCCGGGCGCCTGGTTCGCGGCGCTGGTGCAGGTGACGGTGATACCGAAGATCACCATCTTGAGCGAGCCGCCGTGGAAGTCCAGGCTGTCGCCGGAGGCCACGGTGCCCGGAAGCGGGCCGACGGTGACGGGGTCGCCGCCGGCCATCGCCGGGTTCACCGTCCCGCTGAAGACGGTGGTGCCGCCGCCGGCCTTGGCCATGGTGAGCGTGGACGTGATGGAGTTCGCGGACAGCGCGAGCGGTGCGGTGATCGCGGTGGACGTGAGCGTGATGGTGGCCGAGGTTCCTGACTGCGTCGCGGTGAGCGTCGCCGCGCCACCACCGAAGATGCCGCAACTCGCGGTGACCGTCGCCGTCGTCGGCGTGACGGCGACGGCCGTGGGCGCGAAGGCCAGGCCGGTGACCGCGAGGGCCCCGACCGCCACTGCCGCACCGATTCCTGATCGCTTGCCTCTCATGGGGATCCGACTCCCTTCCCGTTGTCTGGGAATGCCATGTGGGGATGGACGGGAGATGCACACCGTCAGGTGGGTGCGGACACGCTGAGGGCTGCGGGTCTGACGACCCGTTGGAAATTGCGTTCCCATTGATGCGCAGGGGTCAGGGACCGGCAAGGTTGAAATCCGGCCGAACCGCCGTTCGGTAACTCTTCAAACAACCGGGACGGGTGGGAGGCCGGGAAACGGGGGTCCGGGGGGCGGGGCCCCCGGTACGTCAACCGGCGGAAACGGTCACCCGGACAACCCCGTCCGGCCCGGCCACCAGCACCGGCGTCCCCGCACCCCCGAGGTCCCCGACCGCCGCCAGATCCTCCGCCGGGGGACTGTCCGCCGAGGTGACCACAGCCGCCGCCTCCAAAGACGTCGCCCCGGAAGCCACCGCCATCGCCACCGCGGTCCGCAGGGCGCTGAGCTTCAGGGAGTCGAGGGCGACGGTCCCGGCGACGTACGTACGACCCGTCTCGTCCCGTACCGCCGCACCCTCGGGCACTGCGTTGCGGGCCCGCGCGGAACGGGCCAGGGTGACGATCTTGCGGTCCTCGGGGTCAAGCTCGTTGCTGTCGCTCATGACCCGAGCATACGGAGCGGAACCCGGCTCACCCCGCCACGGGGTACATCGCCTCGCGCCTGCCCTCCGGCGAGGCCAGCCACTCCAGCTTCGCCGCGGTGCCGGCCTCGTCCAGCGGGGTGTGCAGGACGACGGTCAGGTCGGGCCGGGCGGGCACCTTCATCGCCGTGGACTCCACCACCAGCAGACCGACCACCGGATGGTCCAGCTCCTTGCGGATCTGCCCGGCCTCCTCGATGTCCCGCTCCGCCCACATCGCCGCGAACTCGGGGCTCGCGCCGTTCAGCTCCGCCAGCAGTTCCTGGAAGCCGTCGTCGTCGGGGCGGGCCGAGGAAGCCGCCCGGAACTGCGCGACGACCGTGCGCGCGTTGCGCTCCCAGCTCTTGGCGCGGGACCGGTACAGCGGGTCGGTGAAGAAGTCGACTACGCAGTTCTGCGTGATGTCCGGACGCATGCCGAGCACCATCGCGGCGGCGTCGTTGTACATCACGCAGTTGTAGTACATGTCCATGATGTGGGCCGGATACGGCATCCACGTGTCGATCAGCCGCCGCAGCCCGTCGCACATGTCCCGCTTCTCCGGCGCCACTTCGGGCGCGGGCGGGTTCAGCCCGGCGAGCACGTACAGGTGACGGCGCTCGGCGTTGCTCAGCCGCAGGACGCGCGCCACGGAGTCGAGCACCTGCGGGGAGACCGAGATGTCCCGCCCCTGCTCCAGCCACTGGTACCAGGAGGCGCCCACCCCGGCGAGCACGGCGACCTCCTCGCGGCGCAGTCCGGGTGTGCGGCGCCGGGCCCCGCCGTCCGGCAGACCCGCCTCCGCCGGGCTCACCCGGGCCCGACGGCTCATCAGGAACTCCCGCAGTTCGCGCAGCCGATGGCTCTTCGGCGCGTCCTCAGCCACGAAACGATCCCCCTCGTAGTGTCTGGTGGTGCCACCACCACCATAAGTTCCGACTCCCCACGCGTATTCCGATCGCCGGAAGCTCTTGCCATGGCGATCGACACCACCACCTCACCCACCACTCCCGAACGAGACGAACGCGAACTCCTCGGCACCTCCCGGATGTCGACGCGCGACAAACTCGTCCTCTTCGTCCTGTGCGCGGCCCAGTTCATGGTCGCCCTGGACTTCTCCGTGCTGAACGTGGCGCTGCCGGGCCTCGGCAGGGACCTCGGCATGAGCCGGTCCGCGTTGCAGTGGGCGGTCACCGCGTTCGCGCTCCCGTCCGGCGGCTTCCTGCTCCTGTTCGGCCGCATCGGCGACCTGTACGGCCGCCGGAAGCTGTTCCTCACGGGCCTTGCCCTCTTCGGCGCGGCCTCGCTGCTCGCGACGTTCGCCTGGGACCCGGCGTCCTTCCTGGCCGGGCGGGCGGTACAGGGACTGGCCGCCGCGGCGATCGTGCCCACCGGCATGTCGCTGCTGACGACCACCTTCCCGGAGGGTCCGGCGCGGGACCGTGCCCTGGGCATTTCGGGCACGCTGCTGTCGCTCGGCTTCACGGTCGGGATGGTCTCCGGCGGCGTCCTGACCGACGCCTTCGGCTGGCGCTCCACGATGGGGCTGCTCTCGGTGTTCGCTCTGATCGTCCTGCCGTCGGCCCCCGGTCTGCTGCCCGAGTCCCGCACCCCCGACCGTCCCCGGCTGGACGTGCCCGGTGCGATCACGGTCACCGGCGGTCTGCTCTCCCTGATCTACGCCCTGTCCACGGCGGCCGACCACGGCTTCGGCCGGGCGGACGTCCTCACGACGCTCGCCGCGGGCGCGCTGCTGCTGACGGCGTTCGTGATCGTCGAGTCGCGCGCCGGGGCGCCGCTGGTCTCGCTGCCCATGCTTCGCCGCCGCACGGTGGCGTGGGGCAACGTGGGCGGTCTGGTCACGTTCTCGATGATGTCCACGGTGATCTTCGTGCTGACCCTGTACCTGCAGGAGACCCTGCGCCTTTCGGCCTTCGAGACGGGACTGGTCTTCGGCGTGCAGGGAGTGCTGTCGGCGGGGGCGGGCACGTACGCCCCGAAGGTCATCGGCCGCTTCGGCGCCCGCCGTACGCTGGTCGGCTCGCTGGCCGGACAGGGTGTCCTCATCGCCGCCCTCCTCGGCCTGAACGCGCATCCCTGGTCGGTGTGGCTCGCCACGGCCGCCGTGTCGCTGGCCGGCGTGTGCCACCTGGGCGCGATCATCTCCTACGGTCTGACGGTCACCTCCGGTGTCCCGGACGAGGAGCAGGGCCTGGCCACCGGCCTGGTCACCTCCACCCAGCAGGTCGGCATCACGGTCGGCATCCCGCTGCTCGGTGTCCTGGCCACGACCTCGGACGACCTGCTGTCCGGCGTGCACACCGTGCTGGCCCTGGACGCGGCGATCGTGCTGGCGGCGGCCGTCCTGGTCGGCCTCGGGCTGCGGACCGGCCGGCCCGCCTCAGGGGCGGTCGAGGCGAAGCCGCTCGGCTCGCGGTAGACCGGCGACGACCAGGTCGTACGAGTCCTCGACGAGCTCCCGGACCAGCCGGTCCGGGAGCTCTCCGTCGACGGTGACGGTGTTCCAGTGCCGTTTGTTCATGTGATACCCGGGGACGATCAGCCCCTCGTGCTCACTCCGCAGCCGGATCGCGTCCTCCGGGTCGCACTTGAGGTTGACCGTCAGGGGCCGCCCGTCGAGCCGGCTCAGCGCGAACATCTTCCCCAGAACCTTGAACACCGAGGTGTCGGGATCGAACGGGAACTCCTCCACCACCGCGTTGAACGACATGCAGAGGTCACGCAGCTCCTTGGGCGTCACTCGGACTCCTGCTCCTGTTCCGCCGGTGGTGGCACCGGCTCGACCAGCACCGTCACGATCTTGTTCCGGCGTCCGGCGGCGGCCTCCGCGGTCAGTCGGAGTCTGCGTTCGTCGGGGAGTTCGACCTCGGCCGAGGCGCCGGCGATGGGCACCCGGCCCAGTGCCTTCGCCAGCAGTCCGCCCACCGTCTCCACGTCCTCGTCGTCGTACTCCTCCAGGCCGTACAGCTCACCGAGGTCCGTGATGTCGAGGCGGGCGGTGACCCGGTAGCGGTCGTCGCCCAGCTCCTTCACGGGCGGGAGCTCGCGGTCGTACTCGTCGGTGATCTCGCCGACGATCTCCTCGAGGATGTCCTCGATGGTGACGATGCCCGCGGTGCCGCCGTACTCGTCGATGACGACGGCGACGTGGTTGCGTTCCTTCTGCATCTCGCGCAGCAGGTCGCCGGCGTTCTTGGTGTCGGGCACGAAGAACGCGGGCCGCATGGCCGTGGACACCAGGTCGTTCTCGGCGTCGCGGCTGATGTGCGTCCTGCGGACCAGGTCCTTCAGGTAGACGATCCCGACGATGTCGTCCTCGCTCTCCCCCGTGACCGGGATGCGCGAGAAGCCGGAGCGGAGCGCCAGCGTCAGGGCCTGGCGGATCGTCTTGTAGCGCTCGATGACGACGAGGTCGGTCCTCGGGACCATGACCTCCCGCACCAGCGTGTCGCCGAGCTCGAAGACCGAGTGCACCATCCGGCGCTCCTCGTCCTCGATCAGGGACTCCTGCTCGGCGAGGTCGACCAGGGCCCGCAGCTCGGCCTCGGAGGCGAAAGGCCCCCGGCGGAAGCCCTTGCCGGGGGTCAGGGCGTTTCCGATCAGGATCAGGAGCGAGGGGACCGGGCCCATGATCCTGGCCAGCGGCAGCAGCACGTACGCGGCCGCCGTCGCCGTGTTCAGGGGGTGCTGGCGGCCGATGGTGCGCGGGGAGACGCCGACGGCGACGTACGACACGAGGACCATGACGCCGATCGCGGCGAGCAGGGCCTGCCAGGTCCCGTCGATCTCCTGCAGGCAGGCGTAGGTCACCAGGGCGGCGGCAGCCATCTCGCAGGTGACCCGGACCAGCAGCGCCACGTTGAGATAGCGGGTCGGGTCGGCGGCGACCTGGGCGAGTTTGGCGCTGCCCCGGCGGCCCGACTTCACCGCCTCCTCCGCGCGGAAGCTGGAGACACGCGCGATGCCGGCCTCGGCGCAGGCGGCCAGCCAGGCGACGACGACCAGGGCGATCGCGCCGACGACGATCTGCGGACTCATCGGGCCCGCTTACGAAACCGTCGGCGCCGGGGACGGGCCGGTCAGGCCCTTCTCCTCGCGCCAGCCGTCCACGATGGCGGCCTGCAGACCGAACATCTCGGCCTTCTCGTCGGGCTCCTCGTGGTCGTAGCCGAGCAGGTGCAGCACTCCGTGGACGGTGAGCAGCTGGAGCTCCTCGTCCATGGAGTGCTGCGTGGGCGCCTCGGACCCCTGCTTGGCGGCGACCTCGGGACAGAGCACGATGTCGCCGAGCAGCCCCTGCGGGGGCTCCTCCTCGTCCTTGGACGGCGGCCGCAGCTCGTCCATCGGGAAGGACATGACATCGGTCGGACCGGGCAGGTCCATCCACTGGATGTGGAGCTGCTCCATGGCGTCGGCGTCCACGACGATCACCGAGAGCTCGGAGAGCGGGTGGATGCGCATCCGAGCGAGCGCGTAGCGGGCGATGTCGAGGATCGCCTGCTCGTCGACCTCGGTTCCGGACTCGTTGTTGACGTCGATCGACATGGTGCTGCCGTGTCTCTACTTCCCCTTGTGCCCGGACCTGCCCCGGCCGCCCTTGTGGGTGCCGTTCTCGGTGCCGTGCTTGCTGTCGTACAACTCGTACGCGTCGACGATACGGCCCACCAGCTTGTGCCGTACGACATCGTGGGACGACAGCCGGGAGAAGTGGACGTCCTCCACGCCTTCCAGGATCTCCTGCACCTGCCGCAGACCGCTCTTGGTGTTGTTCGGCAGGTCGACCTGCGTCACGTCACCGGTGATCACGATCTTCGAGTCGAATCCGAGGCGGGTGAGGAACATCTTCATCTGCTCGGGGCTCGTGTTCTGGGCCTCGTCCAGGATGATGAAGGCGTCGTTGAGCGTGCGTCCGCGCATATAGGCGAGCGGCGCGACCTCGATCGTCCCGGCCGCCATCAGGCGGGGGATCGAATCCGGGTCGAGCATGTCGTGCAGCGCGTCGTAGAGCGGGCGCAGGTAGGGGTCGATCTTCTCGTAGAGCGTGCCGGGCAGGAAGCCCAGCCGCTCGCCGGCCTCGACCGCGGGGCGGGTCAGGATGATGCGGTTGACCTGCTTGGACTGCAGGGCCTGCACCGCCTTGGCCATGGCGAGGTAGGTCTTGCCGGTACCGGCGGGGCCGATGCCGAAGACGATCGTGTGCTTGTCGATCGCGTCGACGTACCGCTTCTGGTTGAGCGTCTTGGGGCGGATCGTACGGCCGCGCGAGGACAGGATGTTCTGCGTGAGCACCTGGGCCGGGGTCTCCTCCGGGCCCTCCCCGTTCTCGCTCGCCCGCAGCATCGCGATCGAGCGTTCCACTGCGTCCTCCGTCATCGGCTGCCCCGTGCGGAGCACCAGCATCATCTCGTCGAACAGGCGCTGGATGAGGGCGACTTCACCGGAGTCGCCGACCGCGCTGATCTCATTGCCCCGGACGTGTATGTCGGCCGCCGGGAAGGCCTTCTCGATCACGCGCAGGAGGGAGTCGCCGGAACCCAGCACGGTGACCATCGGGTGCTGGGCAGGGACCGTGAACTGTGCTCTCGCCTGCCCCTGCGCGGGGGTGTGAGCTGTGGGTGTCTGAGTCATGGGCCGGCGCTGTAGGCCTGCGGTTCCTCCTCGTCACGGCCGCGTAGCTGAGGGCGGCCTCGCGATTCCAAGGGTACGACGGGGCGCTGACAACGCCGTAGGGCTTTTCCCGGCTCCCGCCGTGCAGCGGTGAGCCCTGTATGCGCTCCCGTGCGCGTGGGCAGAATGCGCCGTGTCACCGCCGCTCATGGTCGTGGGCCACGTCACCCCGGCCACCTGTCCGAGGAAAGCAGGTCGGCCGCCATGCATCTGCGTCTGCCCACGTCCTTGTCCGAAGCACAGCGGTGCCTGACCGACGGGGCGATACCGGTCGGCGGCGCGACCCTGGTGTGGGGCGCCTGGCAGCGGGACGGCTTCCCCGAGCAGGCGTTCTCGCTGCGTGACGTGCCGGAGGCGCGGGTGATCGGGGCCGAGGAGCTGGGCGCCGCGGTCGTGCTGAACCAGATCGACGAGCGTGTGCCGGAGGTGCTGCGCCGGGCGGCCGCCGGTGTGGGCACCGGGGCCGTCC
>NZ_JBHYKH010000443.1:6070-7631 GCF_042741275.1 Streptomyces sp. NPDC058964 | reverse complement strand
ATGCGCGGCCGGGTGATGGCCCTGTTCATGATGGTCTTCATGGGCGGTACGCCGCTGGGGGCCCCGGTCGTCGGCTGGATCACCGACACCTACGGCCCCCAGGTGGGCTTCGCCCTCGGCGGCGTGATCGCGGCCGTCGCGGCCGTCACCGTCGGCCTGGTCCTCGCCCGTGTCGGCGGACTGCGCCTGTCGGTGGGCTGGAACCACGGCCATCCGCGGGTGGCGTTCGTGCCGCGCGAGCGGGAGCTGGCGACGACCGCGGCGTGAGCGGCGGGCCCCGGAGGGATACCTACAGGACCCTCCGGGCCAGCACCTGCCCGGGCCACTCGTCCTCGCCGTGGGTGAAGGTCTCGGTCCGGGTGAAGCCGTTGCTCTCGTAGTAGGCGACCAGCTTGCCGTCGTCGCCCGCGTAGCAGTCCACCCGCAGCAGGTCGACACCCGCGCGGCGGGTCTCCTCGGCGGCGTGGGCGAGCAGGGCGGCGCCGGCTCCCCGGCCCTTGAAGCGGCGGTCGGAGGCGAAGGTGTGGATGTACCGCTCGGGCTCGCCGGCGGGCCGCAGGTATGGGCCGGGCGCGTCGGTGAGGGTGAGGGTCGCGGCCGGGGTGCCGTCCACCTCGGCCAAGAAGGGGGCGCCCTCGGCGACGTACCGCTCGATCATGGCCACCGCTCGGGGGTTCTCCGACCAGGGCCGGGTGCCCCACTGCCGGGGCCTGCCCTGAGCGACCAGCCATGCCACGGAGCTGTCGAACATGCCGAGGATCACCGGAACGTCGTCGGGGCGGCCTTCTCGAATGATGATCGTCATGCGGCCATCATGCCCGCCTCGATCTGGGAAGGTGAGGGCATGAGACTCTTCGCCGCCGTGCTGCCCCCTCAGGACGTGACGAACGAACTCGCCGCCGAGGTCGACGTGTTGCGCCGGCTGCCCGGCGCGGAAGGACTGCGCTGGACCGGCCGCCCCGGCTGGCACTTCACGCTCGCCTTCTACGGCGAGGTCGACGACGAGCTCGTGCCGGACCTCTCGGAGCGGCTGGAGCGTGCGGCCCGGCGCAGCGCCCCCTTCCCCCTCGCCGTCTCGGGCGGCGGCCAGTTCGGACACGGCCGGGCACTGTGGGCCGGGGCCGAGGGCGACCTGGAGGCACTGCGGCTGCTGGCCGACCGGGCGGAGGCGGCGGCGCGCAAGGCGGGGGTGCCGATGGGGGAGCACCGACGGTACAAGGCCCACTTGACGGTGGCGCGCAGCCGGGACGCGGTGGACGTACGGCGCTGCGTCGAGAGCCTCCGTGACTTCACCAGCAGCACCTGGACCGTGGCCGACCTGGTCCTGGTGCGCAGCAATCTGCCGAGGTCCGGGGTGCCCGGGGAGCAGCCCCGGTACGAGGCGGTCGCCCGCTGGGCACTCGGCGGGGCCGGTTAGGCTCGGGTGTGTGGACCCGAAAACCCGTAACCGGATCATGGCCGTTGCGCTCGTACTGATGTTCGTGGTGGTGGCGGGGGGGGGGGGGGGGGGGGCTTTTAGGCGCGCCCCCCCCCCCCGCCCGGACCGCCCCCCCCGCGCGCC
>NZ_JBHYKH010000443.1:0-6060 GCF_042741275.1 Streptomyces sp. NPDC058964 | reverse complement strand
CCCTTGCGCGGGTTGTGGGGGTTGGGTCTGTTTGGGGTGGGGGGGGGGGGGGGGGGGGGGGGCGCCCAACCCCCCCCCCCCCCCCACCGCCGCACGCCGGTTTCCGGCTACCAGGCGAAGGCCTCGGGGGAGGGCCCCGGACCCGGGAAGATCTCGTCCAGACCCGCCAGCAGCTCCTCGGACAGCTCCAGCTCCACGGCCCTGAGGGCCGACTCCAGCTGCTCGGCGGTGCGCGGGCCGACGATCGGACCGGTCACACCGGGCCGGGTCAGCAGCCAGGCCAGCGCCGTCTCGCCCGGCTCCACACCGTGCTTGTCGAGCAGGTCCTCGTAGGCCTGGACCTGCCCGCGGATGGTGGTGTTGGCGAGCGAGTCCGCGGCCCGTCCAGAGGCGCGCCGCCCGCCCTGCGCCTCCTTCTTGATCACACCGCCCAGCAGCCCGCCGTGCAGCGGCGACCAGGGAATGACGCCCAGTCCATACTCCTGCGCGGCCGGGATGACCTCCATCTCGGCGCGGCGCTCGGCCAGGTTGTACAGGCACTGCTCGCTGACGAGCCCGATGGTGCCGCCCCGCCGCTCGGCGATCTCGTTGGCCTGGGCGATCTTGTAGCCGGGGAAGTTGCTGGACCCGACGTAGAGGATCTTGCCCTGCCGCACGAGCACGTCGACGGCCTGCCAGATCTCCTCGAAGGGCGTCCGGCGGTCGACGTGGTGGAACTGGTAGAGATCGATGTAGTCGGTCCGCAGCCGCTTGAGGCTGGCGTCCACGGCCCGCCGGATGTTCAGGGCGGACAGCCTGTCGTGGTTGGGCCAGGCGTCGCCGTCTGCGGCCATGTTGCCGTACACCTTGGTGGCCAGCACGACCTTGTCGCGCCGCTCGCCGCCCTTGGCGAACCAGTTCCCGATGATGGATTCCGTACGGCCCTTGTTCTCGCCCCAGCCGTACACGTTGGCGGTGTCGAAGAAGTTGATGCCCGCGTCCAGCGCCGCGTCCATGATCGCGTGGCTGTCGGCCTCGTCGGTCTGCGGGCCGAAGTTCATGGTGCCGAGGACCAGTCGGCTGACCTTGAGTCCCGTGCGTCCGAGCTGCGTGTACTTCATGGTCCACCAGCCAACGGCTTGGAGTGCGCTCTATGCAAGCGCCTCGGTGTCAAGTCCCGAGTTCTCCTGCCACGCGATGCAGGGACATGACCCGGCAGACGGCCCGGGGCCTAATGGACGCAAGGCCGTTCGGTCTTCCTTCCCCCATCCCCGCCATTGCAGGACGTGCATTCCCATGACTCTCCGTACCCGATTCCAGCGCCATGCTCTGCTCGCCGCTTCGGCCGCCGTCGTCACCGGAGGCGTGCTGCTGCCCGGCAGCGCGTTCGCCGCCACCCAGGCACCGCCGCCACCCAGCCCCATCGCTGCAGCGCACTGGGTGGAGATCACCGACGCCCCGAGCGGCATAAAGGCCGAGCTGCCCGCAAAACCCGAGGTCCAGAAGTTCACCAAGGCCAAGGACGGCATCGACGGCCGTGTCTACATGGCGGGCAACGACGACCGGGTCACCGGCTTCGGGGTCTTCGACGTCCACGGAGCGAAGGACCTCAAGGACAACCTTCGGGCCTTCCTGGCCGGCTTCAACGAGGACTCCCGATCGCGGCGCGACGTGCTCAGCAGCACCTCGACCAAGGCGACCGAGGTGGACGGACGTCGTGCCCTCGACGCGCAGCTCTCCGCCGAGGACGGAACCGTCGGCTCGACGCGCATCATCGACGAGGGCAGCCACTACGTTCAGCTGGTGAGCATCAGCTCGAAGAAGGAGGCGGCGTCCATGGCCGGGACCCACCAGCGACTCCTCGACAGCCTCCGTATGCCGGCACGCGGGGACACCGGGGCCGCCTGAACTCCCGACGGCGGTCAGTCGCGGGGGAACTTGCCGGTGGTGAGGGTCAGGTCGACCGAGGTGCCGGTGAGGTCCACGACGCCGCCGAAGCCACGGAGAAGTCGCTGACGTAGTCGCCGTCCTCGGGCTCGGTGAAGAGGCGGCACCTGCCCAGGTACGGGTCGACGATCAGGTAGACGGGAACCGCCGCGAGGGCGTACGCGGTCTTCTTGGGGCCGTAGTCGTTCTGTGCCGTTCCCTCGGAGATGACCTCGGCGACGAACTCGACGTCCTGGTAGCGCCAGTGACCTTCCGCGTCCGTCTCCGCGGAGTCGCTGAGCTTGGCGACGTCCGGGCAGAAGCCGTTCTCGTGACCCGGGAAGTCGATCCGAACGTCCGAGAACACCTTGACGTCCATTCCGAACCGGTCTTCGAGAGCCTGCACGATCCGGCGGATGATCTGCCAATGGTGCTGCGCTGCGGCGTCATGTGGACGTTGCCCCGACGATCTCGACCCTGAATCCTTCGGGGACGGGCCTCCGCTCAAGGCGCTGGAACCACTCGTCCAGACGCTTGGTGTTCGCGTCGGCCATCTCGATCCCATCTTCCAGGACGGTCATCGTGGCGCTCCTCCACGGCCGCCCATGGACCTGTGCGGCCGCGCAGTACGCCGGGATCAGGCCGGCCTGGTCAGGCCACGTACGCCTGACCGACCCCCCACGCCTCCCACATGGCCCCCGCGAACGCCCCCGCGATGCGGTGCTCGCCGCTCTTGTTGGGGTGCGTCCCGTCGTACGTGTCGGCGTCGATGTCGTACGACTCCGGCGGCGACGCCAGCAGGATCGGTGACCGGGGCTCGTCGAGGTCGGCGACGGCCTTCGCGAGCAGGACGTTGAACCGGTCCACCTGCTCGGCGAAGGGCGGATCCGCCTGTGCCCGGACGTTCGGGATCACCGGGAGCAGGACCATGCGTATGCGCGGGTTGGCCTCCCTCGCCGCGCTCACGAAGGCCCGTACGTTCTCCGCGGTCTGCTCCGCGTTCGTGTAGAAGCCCAGGTCGATCAGGCCCAGGGACACCAGCAGGACGTCGGCCCGGCACTCGCGTACCGCGTCGCCGATCAGCGGGGCCATGTGCATCCAGCCCTCGCCCCAGCCGGCCAGATGGGCGCGCGGGAAGTCGGGGTCGGCGTACTCGAACGACGTCGCGCTGTCCGTCGACTTCTCGTACAGCGCCTCGCGCGGGCCCACCAGCTTGAAGGGGCGGCCGTACGTCGCGCACAGGTGCTGCCACAGCCGGTAACGCCAAGTGTGTTCGCCCGAGCTTCCGATCGTCATCGAGTCACCGACGGGCATGAACCTGAGCATCCGCTCATGATGGACGATCACGGGTGCGGGTGGGGTGTGAGGCCCACCACGTCCCCTCGGCATCGCCTCCGCGCCGCGTGAACATCCCGGCGGGATGGCAGGCTTGGGGGCATGCGTCGATCCTTCGCCCTCCTCGCCGGGGTCCTGCTCACGGGCGCCCTCACCGTGCCCGCCTCCGCCTCCGCCGGTGACGAGGGGTTCACCATCAAGGATCCGCGGATCACCGAGTCGAGCGGTCTCGCCGCCTCCCACCTCCATCCCGGCATTTACTGGACCCACAACGACAGCGACGACGGGCCGTACATCTACGCCGTGGACAGCCGCACCGGCAGGACCGTCGCCACCGTCACGCTCAGCGGCATCGGCTCGCCGCGTGACGTGGAGGCCATCTCCATCGGGCCCGGCAACCAGATCTACGTCGGCGACATCGGCGACAACCTCGACGGCAGCTGGCCGTACGTGTGGATCTACCGGCTGCCGGAACCCAAGGTCCTCAAGGACCAGACGGTCAGGGCCACGCAGTACGTGGTGAAGTACTCCGACGGCGCACGGAACGCGGAGTCGCTCGTCGTCCACCCGAAGACCGGCCGCGTCTACATCATCGACAAGAAGGAGAACGGCGGGCACCTCTTCGAGGGTCCGGCCCGGCTCTCCGCCTCGGGCGCGAACATCTTCAGGCCGGTCGCCGCCGTCGACCTGTGGGCCACCGACGCCGCGTTCTCGCCCAACGGCGAACAGCTGGCCGTGCGCGGCTACTTCGGTGGCATCCGCTACGACTGGAACGGCGGGAAGATCCAGCGCGAGGGCCGCCTGGACGTGCCCCTCCAGGGGCAGGGGGAGTCGATCACCTACTCCGCCGACGGCACCAAGCTCATGTACGGCAGCGAGGGCGCGGACAGCGCGGTGCAGGCGCAGGACGCGCCGGGCGGGGGCGGATCGGACAAGTCCCCGTCGGGGGACGGGAGCGGGAGCTCGGCGGCGGCCGGGGACGGGAAGGGCGGCACCAGCGACGGCTTCAAGGTCGGCGCCATAGCCGTCGCCGTGGCGGCGGCCGCCATGTTCGGCCTGCGGCGGCTACGCCGACGCCGCTGACGGAAGTGGGGGTGCCTGCGGGGCCGGGGCCGACCGAGCGTGGGCGCAGCCGACGGGGCTGACAGGACCGAAGCCGGCGGACGGCTGACGGGACGGGCAGGAGCCGGCGGGACGCGGCAGGGCCTCCGGGTGCCGCGGCCCCGGGAGCGAGTCACCCGTCCGGGTCTTCAGGCGCGGCGGGAGCCCGTCGGTACGGGCAGGCTGAGGGTGCTTCGCGGGACGGGGAGGGCCGACTGGTCCCGCACTCACACCGATGGGAGCACCCATGCGCGGTCATGTCCTGCGCGCTGTCGGGAAGACCTGCCTGATCGCCGCCACCCTGGGGCTGGCCGTTCCCACGGCCGCCGGTACCGCCCAGGCCGCGCCGCGACAGGCCCCCGCCTCCGCCTCGGCCGTCACCGTCCACACGCGCACCGTCGACCTGGCGCTGACCGGCCGGCTGCGGACGGGCGGCACGGAGGCGATCGACGTCACCGGCCACATCGCGGTCACCGTTGTCACCCGGGCGAACTCGGGCGGCGGCGGTACCGCCCAGATCATCAGCCGGTTGCGGAACACCACGGGCGTCGGCCGTACCACCGGCGGCGTCTACCGGTTCGTCGGCGCGGACCGCAACACCGTCGCCTGGCCGCCGGACCCGGTCGCGCCGCTGGTCGTCTTCCCCACGTTCCTCGAGCTCTTCCCGCCCGGCCCGATCGTCCCGCCCAACCCGATCGTGCCGCCGAACCCGATCCAGCCCGTCCGGGTCGCCGTCACCGTCTCGGGTACCGGCGACATCACCGGCATCGCCGCCAAGGTGGACGACGGCACGATCGACAACCGGTAGACCCGCCCGACGAGACGGACGAGGGCGCCCGGTGGCACCGGGCGCCCTCGTCGACGTGGCGCAGACGCGTCGGAGAAGGTCAGAGCTTCTCGATCACGTAGTCGACGCACTTCGTCAGCGCCTCGACGTCGGCCGGGTCGATGGCCGGGAACATCGCGATGCGCAGCTGGTTGCGGCCGAGCTTGCGGTAGGGCTCGGTGTCGACGATGCCGTTGGCGCGCAGCACCTTGGCGACGGCCGCCGCGTCGATCTCGTCGGCGAAGTCGATCGTGCCGATGACCTGCGAGCGCTTGGCCGGGTCGGAGACGAACGGGGTGGCGTACTTGGACTCCTCCGCCCAGCTGTACAGGCGGGTCGAGGAGTCCTTGGTGCGGCCGGTGGAGAAGGCCAGGCCGCCCTGCCCGTTGAGCCACTCCAGCTGCTCGTTGAGCAGGAAGAGCGTGGCGAGGGCGGGGGTGTTGTACGTCTGGTTCTTGCGGGAGTTGTCGATCGCCGTCGGCAGGGAGAAGAACTCCGGGACGTGACGGCCGGAAGCGTGGATCCGCTCGGCGCGCTCGATCGCGGCCGGGGAGAACACGCCGATCCACAGGCCGCCGTCGGAGGCGAAGGACTTCTGCGGGGCGAAGTAGTAGACGTCGGTCTCGGCGATGTCCACCGGGAGGCCGCCGGCGCCGGACGTCGCGTCGACCAGCACGAGAGAGCCCTCGTCCGCACCGGCGACCCGCTTGATCGGCATGGCGACACCGGTCGAGGTCTCGTTGTGGGTGAACGCGTACACGTCCACGCCGGCCTCGGCCCGCGCCTCGGGGTGCGTACCCGGGTCGGAGGAGACGACGGTCGGCTCGGCCAGCCAGGGCGCCAGCTTGGCGGCCTTGGCGAACTTGGACGAGAACTCGCCGAAGGTGAGGTGC
>NZ_JBHYKH010000442.1:6268-7660 GCF_042741275.1 Streptomyces sp. NPDC058964 | reverse complement strand
CGTCGGGGAGGCCGTGGGCGTCGGGGAGGCCGTGGGCGTCGGGGAGGCCGTGGGCTGAGGCCCTGCGCACCGGCGGTCGGACGGCCCGGCGGGTGCCCGCCGGGCCGTCACCGGTCCGGTGCCCGGTCCGGTGCCCGGTCCGGTGCTCAGTCCCGGCGGACCGGGCCGCCGAGCTGCTTCCGCCCGCTGTCGTACGGCAGGCACGAGGAGGCCGGCGCGGCGTCCAGACGAGCCGTGATGACGAGCGTGCCTTCCTCGATCTGGTAGTCGAGGGGGAGGCCCAGTCCGCGCATCGCCGCAACCATGCCGGTGTTCGACGCCTGCGTCACCGCGTACACGCTCTCGCAGCCCGCCTCGACCGCCATCGCCACGAGGCGGCCCAGCAGTTCACGGCCGATGCCGCGCCGCTGCCACTCGTCCTCGATCAGCAGCGCGACCTCGGTCTCGTCGCCGTCCCACAGCAGGTGGCCGAGGCCGACGACGCGGCCCGACGCGGTCTGCGCCGCCAGCGTCCGTCCGAAGCGCGGACTGAGCAGGTGGTTCAGATAGCGGTCCGCGTCACCGACCGGGCCGTGGTACCGCATGCCGAGGGTGCGCGGCGAGCACCGCTCGTGCATCGTCTTCGCCGCCGCGACGTCGCTCGTGTCCGCCCGGCGGACGGTGATCGCGTTGCCCTCGGGCAGCGTCAGCACGTCCTGGCTGCGCGGGATGCGGGGGCCGAGCCGGGTGTCCAGATCCACCAGCGCCCGCGCCCGCGCGAACTCGGTCGGCGTGAACGGCAGATACGGCCGCTCCACGGTGATCACTCCGCCTTCCGGTGCCCGCAGCCGCATCACCGTGTCCTCCAGTGCGCCCTCGACCGGCACGGTCTCCGGGCCGCGGCCGCCGCCGACCGGCTTGGCGGGCAGCGAACGGATCGTGCACCGTCCCAGCAATTGCCTCAGCGCCAGCGGAAGTTCCGCCGCATCCAGGGCCGTGCGCGCCGCAAGGCCCAGCACCCGGGTCGGCGCGTCCACCAGATCGTGCGCGTCGGCCCGCTCGATCCAGGTGCTGGTGCCTCCGGCCAGCGCGACCGCCCGGCTGATCCCGGCGGCCGGCAGCTCACCCGGGGCACGCAGCAGGAACTCGTCCACCGTGCCCTCGGCGAGCGGATGCGTCTGCAGGCTCAGGATGTCCACCCGCTGTCCGGCGAGCGCCGTGCACAGCGCGGCCAGCGATCCCGGCTCGTCCTTCACCGTCGTCCGCATCCGCCACAGCGCGCTCGTTCCCGGCACGGCCTGGGAGCCGGCCCCGGACGAGTCGGACGGGGGGGGGCGCGCGGCGCGGGCGGGCGCGCGGGCGCCCCGCTAGGGCCTCGCGGGGGGGGGGGAGCGCGGGGGCGGCCCCCACACA
>NZ_JBHYKH010000442.1:1926-6258 GCF_042741275.1 Streptomyces sp. NPDC058964 | reverse complement strand
CCACCCCCTCCCCCTCCCCCCCCCCCCCCGCGCGCGCCCCGCACCGCTCGGGTCCGCGCCCCGGGCGGTGTCCCAGCCCCGGCCGGGCCGCGGCGGGGCGCGCGGCCGGGCACCGGTATCGTCCGTCGGCGGTGCGTGCCCGTGGCGCCGTGCCCACCAGGTGTGGAAGCCCGCCGTCGCGGCCAGCGCGGCCGCCGAGATCACCAGGAGTGCCGGGCCGTCGGGCCCGTGCCCGACCAGGTTCGCCACTACGTCCGCCACCGCGACGGCCGTGAAGAGGGCGGCGAGTTCGACGACGTCCCGCCGCCAGTGGTGCACCGGACGTCCGTGTTTCGTCCGCGTCACATCAGACATGTTTCGATTCATGCAGCCACTGTGAAGGAAGGGTGTTGCGTGATCACGAACGACTTGTGACCGATGGGTAAAGCATGCTTCTGCCCCATTTGCTGTTCTTCTGTCATCGGGCGGAGCCGGTCAGGGTGTCCCGGAGCCGGCGTGCCTGCGTCACCAGCCGCGACGAACCGCGCCGGGCGGCGGTCCCGGCGAGATGCGGCAGCTCGCCGCGCGCCCCGGACCGCTCGGCGCACTCGGCGGCCACGGTCAGCAGATCACCCAGCCCACGCGATGAGGTGGCCACGACGGTCGGCCCGGCCGCACCCACCGCCCCTGCCGGTGCGGCCGTCGCGAGGTCCGCGAGCAGTACGGGAAGGGTGTGGCGCAGCATCCCCCATATCGTCGCGTTCGCCCCCGTGGCCGCCGCCGTCCGGGCCGACTCGGCGAGCCGGAGCGGCTTCACCGCGCCGCGCCGGACGAGCTGGCCGAGGTCGGCGCCCAGCCGCTCGGTGTCGAGCTGTCCGCGTGCCGCGAGCACCAGCAGCGCGTCCACGGCGGCGAGCCTGTCCTCCGCCTGCCGTGCGCCCAGGCCGTACGCGAGACACAGATGCACGCTCTCGCCCGCCTCCCCGCCGGACTCGGCCAGCAGCGGGAGGGCGGAGGTGCCGCCCCGGCTGTCGTTCACGGCCGCCCTGGAGAGGTCGTGCACCATCCGTGCGGCGACCAGCTCGCGGCGCTCCGGGAGCGCGGCCAGCCAGTGCGGGCGTATCCCCTCGTTCCAGTGCGAGCAGTACCCGCTCTCCCCATAGGCGGCCAGCGGTCGGCCCAGTCTCCGGAACCCGGCGGGGAAGTCCGTCTGGAGTTCGAGAAGTTCGCCCAGCTCGACCACGATCCGGGTCGCCGAGACCCGCCGCCTGACCACGGGCAGGTCGGGCCCCTCCGCGGACAGCCAGCCGGCCAGCCGGTCTCCCTCCGCCGTGTGGAGGGCCGCCGCCCGCCGTGCCGCCGCGGCGGCCGCCGCCCGGTCCGAGCGCCGCACCCGCAGCAGCGCCTGGGCGAAGTCGGCCGCCGAGACACGGGCGCCCAGGCGCCGGTAGGCGTCGAGGCGGTCCACCAGCTCGTCCGGCTCCAGGAGTCCCGTGCTCCAGGTGGGCCTCGACAGCAGCAGCGGCAGCGGATCGGTGCGGAGCCGGTAGGCCACCTCGCGCAGCCGGGCGTCGAACACCTGGGAGAGGCCACCGTGTACGCAGCCGGGGCCGGTCGAGCCGCTCCGGAGCGCACTGTGGAGCGTGGCGGTCTTCACCCTTCCGCACAGCGCCGCGAGGACGAGGTCGAGACCGTCCTGGGTGCCGTGGAGCTCGTTGTGCGCGTCGAAGTACGAGTCCGCGTGCCGCCACCGGCCCGGTTCCGTTGTGTGCCACCAGCGCCGGCCGGCCACCGGCCCGAGCGCGTCCAGCAGGGCGTCGACGTTCTGGTACGCCTGGCGCACCAGGCCGTCCAGCGCCCGCTCGAAGGCGGCAACGTCACCGCCGGCGGCCAGCAGGGCGCCCACCTCCTCGGCCAGCTCGACCGCCGTCCCGGGCGCCGTGGCGAGGCGCACCGGCCCGGGGGCGGCGGGCAACACCTCCTCGTACGCCACCGGTTCCGGGACCATGGCCGCGATGCCCAGGGCGTCCGCCGCACGGCTGCGCAGAGAAGGCGTCAACTGCTGTGCCGCGATGGCGATTTCGGACCGGACGTCGTCGGAGTCGAGCCTCTTCGCGTGCCGTGCGACCAGCTTGAGCGCGCGCTCCTGCACCTGGGTGTCCTCGTGCCCGAACGCCTGGGCGGCGGTGGGGAGCAGCTCCGCGGCCGCGGCCGGATCACGGGACAGCACCTTGCCGAGCAGCACGAGCTGGGCCCGGACCAGCTTCTTCTCGCTGCGGAACAGCACCCCTTCGGAGGCCTCGGCGACCTGGCGCGGGGTCAGCTCCCCGTCCAGCGCGAGGGCGGCGAGGACCGACTGGGCGTGGGCGGCGACGGGGGAGACGGCGTCGCGGGCCAGAGCGGTCCAGTCGGCGGTCCGGTCCCGCTCCTCCTCCCTGCTGAGGTCGAGCCGGACCAGCAGGGGGAGGAACACCCGGTGGTCGGTGGCACCGCCGCCGCGCAGGAGACGGGCGACGCAGGACTCGATCATGGTCGCACGGTCGAGGAGGCCTGCCCGGGTCAGCGCGGCAAGAGCGCTCTGCCAGGAGTCCGGCCCGTCACCGAACAGCCAGCCGATGCCCCTGAGGTCGTCGAGTTCGAAGAGGGCGGCCACGAGCGGAACCAGGTCCGTTTCCCCACGCAGCCGTTCCACGAGGGTGCCGCCGCGCCAGGTGGCGCCTACGTGCTGGACCCAGCCCCGCACATAGGCGTCCGTCGCCGGGACGGCGCAGCCCGAACGGTGGACCAGTCCGCACATCAGCTCGTACGGCACGTTCGCCGTCTCGGGCCGCTGCGCCAACCGGTGCGCCACATCGGTCAGCCAGCCGTTGTCACGGCCTTCCAGCACGCGCAGCAGCACCTTGGCCGGCGCGGAGGACCAGCGCATGTCCGACGCGGCGATCCAGCTCGCGGCGGCCGCCGCCCCCGTGTGGCAGGCCGCCCCCGCGGCATGCAGCGCCGGATGGGCACGACGCGATCCGCCGTCCCAGGGAGCCGCCCTCAGCTCCTTGCGCAGCGCTTGCAACTCCGGGACAAGGGATCGCCGTTCGGAATCCGGCATCCCGTCGAGCAGCTGCACCACCTCGGCGACCCGCCCCGCCCGTACCGCCTCCATCACCGCACTCATCGCACACCCCCGTCGACTCCCGCCGGATCCCGCTCCACGGCGGCGCCCCGGCGCACCATCCGTACCGCCAGCGCGTGCTTGCACGGTCCACGCCCGCCCCGGTACTTCGCCCACCACAGACAGCTGCAGCTGAGCACTCCGGCCGCGTCGCGCACCCGGTGCACATGCCCGTCCTCGGCGGTCACCGTCCCCAGTGGGCCGTCCAGGGCGACCGCGCCCGCGTCCACCAGCGCGCGGGCCGAGCGCAGCCGCGGATTGTGGCGCTCGACGCGCGCGGCGTCGTACGGCAGTTCGCGGTGGAAGTAGGCGGCCTCCGCCGTGTCGTAGCCGACGCGGCCGGAGGTGCCCAGGCGCACCAGGGCCGCGCGGACCCGCTCCACGGTGAGGCCGGACGCCTCGGCGAGGTCGGCGACGTCGACGCGGGGCTCCCACGCCAGGAGCACCTCGATCAGCTCCGCGTCCTCGGCGGCCTCGTCCGTCGCCAGCGCGTCCAGGACGCCCCCCTCGCCGGAGAACCCGCGTGCGGCGTCGGGGGACAGCGTGAGCGTGAGCCGCATGCCCGGCAGCACCACCTCCCAGGCTGCCGCGGTGGCGTCACCGACGGCACCGGAACCGGTGAGCGCGGGGCCGTACACCCGCAGTGCCGTCGCGTGCCGCAGTACCCGCTGGAGCGCGGCCAGCCGCTCGGGACCGGGCAGGCCCACGGCGCCCGGCACCGGCCGGGTCGTCGGCCGCAGCCCGCGGCCCACCGGAACCACCCAGCGCGGACCGCCCGCGGCGCGCCGCGCCCCGCCGGCCCGAGGGAGCCCACGGAGGAACCGCACCGCCTCGGCCGCCGGCAGCTCGGCGCGCAGGTCGAACCCGGCCGCTGTCACCTGTGCCTCCGCGAAGCCGCGCAGCCACCGGTCCGGCAGCGGCACCTTCTTCTCCACCACCGGTCCGTCCGTCGAGGATTCCAGCACGGAGGGTTGGCGATAGGCCACGGCCTGTACAGATCGCGTCATGGGAAAAACGGTAGAGGCGACCACTGACAATCGACTCTGACCTGCGAATACGCGCCGGAAAAGGGGAGTTGGGCCATACGGCCGTGGGGGGGGGCGGGGGGGGGGGCGCGGGGGGGGGGGCCGCCGCGCGGGTTTGTGGGGGGGGGGGGGGCCCCGCGGGCGCGCCGCCGGGCGGAGGCGGCC
>NZ_JBHYKH010000442.1:0-1916 GCF_042741275.1 Streptomyces sp. NPDC058964 | reverse complement strand
TGATTTTTTTCAATGTTGGTCGTCTCCTCGTTTGCTTTGGGGTTGGGTTTCTTGGTGGGGGGGTGGGTGTGGGGTGGTGGGGTGGTGGGCGCGGCACACTCCGAGGGTAGAGGAGCCGGCGGGCCGCCCGCTCCTGCCGCGCCTACTGGCCGACCAGGCCAGGCTGAAGCGTCCGGGCGAAGAGCACGCTGCCGTCCTGCTCGCGCAGGCGCACCGTCAGCTCGCCGCTGCCGCCGTCGATGTCCACCTCGCCGAAGAACTGGTAGCCGCCGGCGGGCGAGACGTTCGAGGCGGCCGGCGCCTTCACGAACACCCGCTCGGGACCGAAGGTGTTGTCGAGCGCGCTGGCCGGGAAGGCGCCCGCGTTCAGCGGACCCGAGACGAACTCCCAGAACGGTTCGAAGTCGGTGAACGCCGCCCGCGACGGCCGGTAGTGCTGGGCCGAGGTGTGGTGCACGTCCGCCGTCAGCCAGAGGGTCCCCGTGATCCGCCGGTGCTTGATGAACCGCAGCAGCTCGGCGATCTGCAGCTCACGGCCCAGCGGCGCGCCCGGGTCGCCCTGGGCCACCGCCTCGAAGTTCGGCAGACCCTCCACCGGGTCGGGCACGACCAGGCCGATCGGCATGTCGGCGGCGATCACCTTCCACACCGCGCGGGACCGGGACAGCTCCCGCTTGAGCCAATCGAGCTGCTCGCGGCCCAGGATGCCCTGCGGGTCCACGGCCTGGGTGTCGGGGGAGTTGGCGTTGCGGTAGGTCCGCATGTCCAGGACGAACACGTCGAGCAGTGGACCCTGGCGCAGGACGCGGAAGACGCGGCCCTCCTTCGCGCCGGGCCGCAGCGTCGAGACCGGGAAGTACTCGCCGAACGCCCGCCGGGCGCGCGCCGCCAGGACGTCGATGCTCTTCTCGGTGTAGCGCGCGTCCGAGTCGGCGATCACCTCGCCCGGGTACCAGTTGTTGCGCACCTCGTGGTCGTCCCACTGGACGACGGAGGGAACCTGCGCGTTGAACCGCCTGAGGTTCCTGTCGAGCAGGTTGTAGCGGAAGTTGCCTCGGTACTCGGCCAGGGTCTCGGCGACCTTCGCCTTCTCCTCGGTGGTGACGTTCCGCCAGGTGCTGCCGTCCGGCAGGGCCTGGGCCGCCGAGATCGGCCCGTCGGCGTAGATGTTGTCGCCGCTGCAGACGAAGAAGTCCGGGTCGAGCTTCGCCATCGCGTCGTAGATCCGGTAGCCGCCGAGGTCGGGATTGATGCCCCAGCCCTGGCCGGCCAGGTCGCCGGACCACAGGAACCGCACGCCGTGCCGCCGGTGTGCCGACACGGTGCGGAAGGTGCCCGTCACCGGCTCGCCCGTGCGCCGCGGGTCGTCCGGGTCGGCGAGCAGCACCCGGTAGTGGATCTGCTCGCCGGACGGCAGACCGCGCAGCCGGGTGGTGCCGGTGAAGTCGGTGTCCGCGCCCAGCAGCGGCCCGTGCCATCTGCGCGGGTTGCGGAACGACTCGGTGGCCGACGTCTCCACGATCATCCGGGCCGGCCGGTCCGAACGCACCCACACCAGACCGGAGTCCGAGGTCACGTCGCCCGACTGCACGCCCCAGCCGGCCTCGGGGCGTCCGGACAGGGCGAACGCCGGTGCCGCGCCGATGGCGGCGGGCACGGTCAGAGCCGCCGACGCGGCCAGGGAGCCGCGCAGGACGCTGCGACGGCCGGGGAACGGGCGGTGTGACATGGATGGGCCTCCAGGTACGGGATCCGGCCAATGTGCACTGCCACAACTACTGGTGCGCCGCAGCGCACACGGAAACCACAGGTGAACAACTGACCGCGGCGGCGGGGGAACCGGCACACGGACCGGGGTCGCCGGTCGCCCCGGGGCGGCACACGGCGAGCGCCTCGGCCCGCCGGTCGACCCCCGC